>JAWODN010000081.1:0-7244 GCA_046483285.1 Candidatus Aminicenantota bacterium
CGACAAGACAATGTCGATCGCCTCGCTTTCGATGCGCGCCTGTGCGCGCCAGGCTTCCAAAACGTTGGCCAGCTGATGTGCTTGGTTCACATCGACGCGCAGCGCCAGACGCAGCGGTTCGACCCTGGGCGCCCTGGTGCAGCCAAGCAGGCCGGCCATAACCACCAGCAGCAAGCCGACGATGCAGTGCCGGTGCGTTCTCATGCCTGACACGCGTCCAACGCCTCCAGAAAACGATTGCTCTGTTCGGGCGTACCGATGGTGATGCGCAGTCCGCGATTCATCCTGCCTCGTGAAAGCGGAACCCACCGCCCATACGAGGCAGGAAGGGATTGCCACGGCTTGCTGGCGCAAGCCTCGCAATGACAAGGCGGCAGAAAGGGATGGCCCCGCGGCCTTCGGCCGCTCGTTATGACAAAGCGGCAGGAAGGGATGGCCCCGCGGCCTTCGGCCGCTCGTTATGATAAGGGGCATGTCGCCCGAAGGGTAAAAAAATTGCGATTAAAATAAAAATATGAAAATGAAAAACGTTCTATTTGAACTTTCAATAAAAATCATGATAATCGCTGATAAAAAAAGATTGTAAAAACATCGCAATTTTTTTATGAATAGTTCAGGCTAAGGTATAAGTCAGGTTGAAAGAATCAAGCTGACAATGGACTGAAAAGACGAAAGGAGACCGAATATGAATGAATTTTATCTTAATTTGATTCAATGGGTAGACAGCACGGCTGAATTTATTTGGTCTTATATGATTTTTATCCTCTTCGCCGTGGGTGCCTGGTTAACGTACCGAACCGGTCTTATTCAATTCAAACATCTGGGCAAAGGCATGAAATTGATTTTCAGCGGGTTTATGGGAAGACCGGCCGGCAAAAAACGCGATGGTGATGTTTCCCCCTTTGCCGCCTTATCCACCGCTCTGGCCGCTACAGTGGGAAACGGAAACATCGCAGGAGTCGCAACAGCATTATTCACCGGAGGTCCGGGAGCGATCTTTTGGATGTGGATCTGCGGTTTCGTCGGTATGGCCACCAAATATTCCGAAGCCCTGCTGGGGGTCCATTACAGGGAAAAATTTCCGGACGGCACCATTGCGGGCGGGCCCATGTACTATATAAAAAACGGACTGAAAAACAAAAAATGGGCGAGAATTCTGGCCGCTTCTTTTGCCGTTTTCGGCGCCTTAGCCGCCCTTTTCGGCACCGGAAACATGATGCAGGCCAACCAAATGGCCCTGGCGTTTCACAGTGAATTCGGAATTCCGAAAGTGATCACCGGAATCATCATCACTCTTCTGGTCAGCATGGTCATCATCGGAGGAATCAAGCGGATCGGAAGAGTGGCGGAAAAACTGGTTCCCGCCATGATGATCCTTTATTTCGCCTTCGGATTCGCCGTCATTTTTTCCAATATAACCGACGTTCCCCGGGTGTTCTTGCTGATCTTCGAGCATGCTTTTTCCCCCGCCGCCGCGGTGGGGGGATTTTTAGGGGCGACGGTTAGAAGCGCCGTCCAGATGGGATTCCGGCGCGGCCTTCTGACCAATGAAGCGGGTTTAGGGAGCGCTCCCATCGCTCACGCCGCCGCTCAAACTCCTTCTCCCATCCACCAGGGGCTCATCGGAGTGGGTGAAGTTTTTCTTGATACGATCATAGTATGCACCATCACCGCCCTGATCAATCTTTCCTCCGGAATGTGGCAGAGCGGATTGGATGGAGCGGCCATGACCGCAGCCTCTTTTTCCGACACCATTCCCTTTGCCGGCGGACTGGTGGTCGCCCTCTCCTCTTTTCTGTTCGGATACTCCACCCTCCTGGGCTGGTATTATTACGGAGAGCAATGCATGAAATACCTTTTCGGCATCAAAATCACCTACCCTTACCGGATGATTTATGTGGGCTTGGTTTTCATCGGTTCCCTGATTTCCATTGAGCTGGTCTTTTATATCGGGGATATCGCCAACGCCTTTATGGCATTTCCCAACCTGATCGCCCTCGCCCTGCTAAGCGGAACCGTCGCGGCTTTGACCCGTGAGTTCTTCAGGAAATACAAGCGTTTGGAGGATTTTGACGGATAAGTCAAAAAAACATCACCGTTTTTTTATGAATTCATCATGTGGAGAACACATCGCGAACCATAAAAATGATTTCAATGTCATTTCCGAACCGGAGCACTCTTGAGTCTGTCATTCCGAGGCACGCCGTGCCTTTGAGTGTGTCATCCCGCGGTGCGAAGCACCGAGGGATCCCTGGCTGCTTCGTCTGAGGGGGTGGTTCTGCTTTCACGAGGCAGAAAGGGATTGCCACGGCTTGCTGACGCAAGCCTCGCAATGACAAAGCGGCATGAAGGGATGGCCACGCGGCCTCCGGCCGCTCGTTATGACATGGGGTGTGTCATTCCGAGGTACGCCGTGCCTTTGAGTTTGTCATCCCGCGGTGCGAAGCACCGAGGGATCCCTGACTGCCTCGTATGGGCGGCGGGTTCCGCTTTCACGAGGCAGAAAGGGATTGCCACGGCTTGCTGGCGCAAGCCTCGCAATGACAAGGCGGCAGAAAGGGATTGCTGCACGGCCTTCGGCCGCTCGTTATGACATGGGGTGTGTCATTCCGAGGCACGCCGTGCCTTTGAGTGTGTCATCCCGCGGTGCGAAGCACCGAGGGATCCCTGGCTGCTTCGTCTGAGGGGGTGGTTCTGCTTTCAGGAGGCAGGAAGGGATTGCCACGGCTTGCTGACGCAAGCCTCGCAATGACAAGGCGGCAGAAAGGGATAGCCGCACGGCCTGCTGCGCAGGCCTCAGAATGACAGCGGAGCTGTCATTTTCTAATGTATAGATCAGACTGAGGGGTGGGCTGGAGGGAACCCGGCGGAGCGGGAATTAATGAAAAATGTCAATTTAATTTTAATCGGTTTCGGCCATGTGGGATCGGCCTTCTTTGATCTGTTGAGCCGGAAGCATTCCCTTTGCCGGGCCCGGTACGGCGTTGACTTTCAAATCCGCGCGGTGTTGCGGACAAAAAAAGCATCCTACCTTTCCCGTTTTCCTTCGCCGGCCGATGAGCTTATCTGGAACGATGTTCCGGATTTCCAACGGATTCTCAAAGACACCCCTCCGGGAGCAGTGGTGATGTGTCTCGCCTCCAGGGAAAGAGACGGACAGCCCGGTGTGGACCTGAATCTGACGGCCTTCCGAGCCGGCTGGGATGTGGCCACTGCGGATAAAGCCCCGCTGGCCGCGGAGTTTTTCCGGCTGATGAGTGAAGCCGGGAACCGGGGAAAAAGATTGAAAATCAGCGGGGCCGCTGCGGCCGCTCTCCCCGCCTTGGACACAGCGCTGCATTCCCTTGCCGGAGCCGAGATAGTCCTTATGGAAGGGATACTGAATGGAACCAGCAACTATATCCTAACCCGGATCCAGGAAGGCCTGAACTATTCTTCCGCCCTGAAAGAAGCCAGGGATAAAGGCATCGCGGAACCGGATCCCTCTCTGGATGTGGAGGGATGGGACACCGCAAAAAAAATGCTGATTTTAAGCAATGTCGTTTTCCAAGAAAACATCCGGCTGGAGGACATACCGGTGCAGGGTATCACACATTTAGACAACACCCTTTGGGAAACCGCCCGTTCCAGCGGACAGGTGATCAAACTTCTCGGCCGGCTGAGGCGGGAAGGGACGAAATTCCAACTGGATGTGGGCCCCCGGCTGTTATCCCCGGATCATCCTCTTGCCGGCGTTCGTGGTGCGGACAAAGGCATCAGTTTCGATACCGACAGCATGGGAAGAGTGACTGTGACCGGAGGCCGGTCCGACCCTCGGGGCGCCGCCGCCGCTTTGCTGAAAGACCTGATCAGCCTTTACTCAAAACCCATTTTTTGATAAATTAAGAGCCCGCTGTGCGGAGAGGTGTCCGAGTGGTTTAAGGAGCACGCTTGGAAAGCGTGTGTACGGTTTTCCCGTACCATGGGTTCGAATCCCATCCTCTCCGCCATTTTTTATTATGGACAAAAACACCGCTTCCGGCCGAACCGAGCTCTCACTGGAAATAAAAAGTTTACATGTTCATTTTCTCAATAAATCCATTTTTAAAAACTTCTCCCTGCGTGTTTCCCCTGGTGAAAAGGTGTCGCTGTCCGGCCCGTCCGGGTCCGGAAAATCCACTTTGATGAATTGCATCATGGGATTCGTCCGCCCTCAAAAAGGAAGTGTCCGCATTCACGGGACGCTCCTGGACCAAAACAGTGTTTGGGCGCTTCGCCGTCATCTCGGATTCGTCCCTCAAGAACCCAGACTGGGACCGGGAGAGGTGGCCGGTCTGCTCAGCCGCCCCTTCACCTATCATTCCAATCGTGAACTGAAACTGGACGAAAATCACAAAAAAGAGCTCTTTGATATTTTTCAGGTGGAAAAAGGGATCCTTCAAAAAAACACCACCGAACTCTCCGGAGGCGAAAAACAAAGGGTGACGCTGATCTCCGCTCTTCTTTTAAAGCGTTCCATCTATCTTTTGGATGAAATCACCTCCGCTCTTGATAATATCAACAGCGCCCGCGTCATCGATTATTTAAAAAGCCAGAAGGATTTAACCCTTCTGTTTTCCAGCCATGATGAAATGATTCTGCGGGCTTCAGACAGAATCGTCAGGCTGAATCCGCCTGCTCAAAAGGAAAATGGCTCAAATGAAATCATCCGCGGTTAACATCGGAAACGTCCAGCTCCTTTTAGGTTATATTCTTCTTATCATCCCCGTCGTCATTTTTCTTTATTACCGCATCCGGGTGCTGAAAGAATTTGTCGTCTCAATCCTGCGGATGACCGTGCAGCTGCTCCTGGTAGGATTTTATCTTCAGTTTGTTTTCGACCTGAATCTCTGGTGGGTGAATATTCTCTGGCTTCTTGTCATGCTGGCCGCTGCGGATTTATCTCTTCTTTCTGCAAGCGGCGTCGATCTGCGCCGTTTTCTTTTTCCGGTTTTCTTTTCTCTTTTTGCCGGAACCGCTGTTCCCCTGTTTTATTTTTTGGGCATCATCCTTAAGATTCCTTATGTCCTGGATGCCCAATATTTTATCCCTATAGCCGGAATGATTATGGGGAACAGCATGCGAGCCAATATTGTGGGCATGAGGTCGTTTTACACCTCCCTCCGGACCGAAGAGCCGGCCTACCTGTATGCGCTTTCTCAAGGCGCTTCTCTCAAGGAAGCGGTTATGCCTTTCTTGAGAAACGCCTTTCAAGCCGCCGTTTCCCCCACCATGGCCACCATGGCCACAGTGGGTATTGTTTCCCTCCCGGGGATGATGACGGGAATTATACTCGGCGGAACCAATCCCCTGGTTGCCATAAAATATCAAATCGGGATCATGATTGCGATTTTCACCGGAACCGTGATATCCGTTTTCCTGGGAATCCGCTTGACCATGAAACGAAGCTTCGACGGCTTCGGGATTCTGGACAAAAGAATTCTGCGTTGATTTTTTCCCTCCAACTCATTAAACTGACGCTCTATGTCACAAACCGGAAACAATTTAAATTTAAAAAAAATATTCATTTTCTGGGCGCCTCTGGCCGCAACCTGGATGATGATGGCTGCAGAGGGACCTTTTCTGGCCGCTATCATCGCAAGGCTGGAAAACCCGAAAATCAACTTGGCGGCATACGGAGTGGCCTTTGCCCTCGCTATTTTAGTGGAATCCCCTATCATCATGATGCTGAGCGCGTCCACCGCGCTGGTTAAAAACAAAAATTCCTATATAAAGCTCAGAAATTTCACCTTTTGGCTAAACGGAGCCGTCACCCTGGCCATGATCCTTGTTCTCATCCCGCCGGTCTTTGACTATATCACCATATCGATAATGGCATTGAACTCTGATTTGGCTGAATTGACTCACCGCACCTGCCTCTTTTTTATCCCCTGGCCGGCGGCCATCGGATACCGCCGGTTCTATCAGGGGATTCTGGTCCGCAGCAATTTGACCCGGAAAGTCGCCTACGGCACCGTCATCCGGCTCAGCACCATGGGGGCATCGGCCTTGGGATGTTATTTTTTTTTCACTCTGCCGGGAGCCATGGTGGGAGCATTGGCCCTTTCGGCGGGAGTGACCGCGGAAGCGGTGGCCAGCCGCTTCATGGCGCATTCTTCCACCCGGAGAATAATGAATTCTTCCTTCCAGACCGGCAGAGAACTGGATTACCGGCACATCGCCCGTTTTTATTATCCTTTGGCCTTGACGTCAATCTTAAGTCTCGGCATCCATCCCCTGGTCACCTTTTTTATGGGACAAAGCCGGATGTCCCTGGAATCCTTGGCGGTTCTGCCGGTTATCAATTCGCTGGTTTTTGTTTTCCGGAGCCTGGGGCTTTCTTTCCAGGAAGTGAGCATCGCGCTGCTGGGGGAAAACAACCAGGGATATCCCTGCCTGAAAAAGTTCGCTGTGATTCTCGGAATCACCGCCAGCGGAGGGTTGGCCTTGATCGGCTTTTCGCCTTTGGCTATGGTTTGGTTCCATGATATTTCAGGATTGTCCCTGGAGCTGACCCATTTCTCCCTTCACCCCATCCGGATTCTCAGCCTTGTTCCCGCTCTGTCCGTGCTGCTGTCTTTTCAAAGATCGATTCTGGTCAACCAGGAAACCACAAAACCGGTGACCGTAGCGACCGTTATCGAAATCCTTTCCATATTTTCACTTCTCACGGTTTTTATTCGGGGATTTTACTTGATCGGAGTTATCGCCGCGGCTTTTTCCATGACTGCCGGACGTCTTTTCGCCAATGTCTATTTACTGTTTCCTTGTTCCCGCACCCTGCGGCGGAGCGCAGCTCCGGAAACAGCCTGTTCTTCTAAAGGATAACGGTGTCATCGCCATTTTTTTTGAATTCATCATGAGCCAAGCTCATCAAAAAGCGATGAAAATGGGGAGAAGGGTCCCGGCACGGCTTCCTCCCCCGCCCTCGCTGCCTGCGGGCGGGGCCCCCTCCAGCCGTGCCGCGACTGGCGCGGATTTTGAATAGGAATTCCACTTGAGCTATGATTTATTAACGGAATGAGGTTGTTACAGCTTTATGGAATTCAGGTGTGGCTGAAGCGACCTTGAAGATTTAGCCTTCTGAGGGCTGTGTTTGAGGGAACCCGGCGAAGCCGGGCTGCGAGCATGTTTGACCCACGGACGGGGGGAGTTGCGCAGCAGCCGAAAACACAGCGCGAAGAATGGCGTTAAAAATCTGAAGGGAGCACAAGCCATACCTGAAT
>JAWODN010000037.1:0-15616 GCA_046483285.1 Candidatus Aminicenantota bacterium
GAAAAAGGAATCAGGGTTAATTCCACATCTTCCTGGGTATAGGTGGTTTGACCGGCGGAGGAAATGTGCCGGATATCCAGGGATGCTCCAATGTTCTCGAAGGCGCCGAGAGGGAAATAATAAGTGAGATCGCCCCCGAAGCTGAAAGCGCTTTTTCCGTACACCTCCTGAAAATTGCTGTCTTGGACCATATAGGCGCCCCCGGCGGCCGAAACCGCCAGGGTTTTGGGCCTGAAAACCCTTTCCATTCCAGCCGGCTTTTGAATTTCAACAGGAGCTTTTTTCTCTTTTTTAACAGGGGGCGGAACGGCTTCTTGCTCAGCTTCTGATTTTTTTTCTACTGTCTCTTCTTCCGGAATGTCTTCCAGGACCGGTGCCGCCGCCGGTTCGAAAAACACATAGATTCCGTCTTCTTTTTCTTCAATGGTGAAAGCCGGGGCGGTTTCTTCCAAGTCAAAGACCACTCGGATGACGTCCGGCTGGTTTTTTCCTGTGCGGATTTGCACCACTCCGAAATCATTGACGGGGATTTCCGGAGGACAGAAAAAATTTTCCATGTTCAAAAGATCAATCACCAATCTATTGGGGTTGAATAAAGAGAAGCTTTCGTAATTTATAGGTGCGGCCACCTCCAATTTAATCTGGAGACGGTTTTCCATGGGGGAGACCCGGATGTCATTCAGTTCGGGAGTGCTTTCGGTTTGAGCGGTCATCATGACCGGCAGGAGAATCAATGCCGTAACGGCCGCGATTATTCTATGGTGTTCTTTCCTCAAAATTTCCTCCTCTGAGCGGATCAAGCACAAGATTATTGTTTTTTTATGATTTAAGAGTACCATTTATAAAGAAAAATTGATTTTTTGTCAATCAACCTGGATAGTGAACGGGCCGGACCGTTTTTTTATGAATTCATAATGAGTATAATACATCAGGAACCATGACAATGACCCCAATGTCATTCCGGAGCGGAGCGCTTTTGAGTCTGTCATTCCGGGGCGCGCCGTGCCTTTGAGTGTGTCATCCCGCGGTGCGAAGCGACGAGGGATCCCTGACTGCTTCGTATGGGCAATGGGTTCCGCTTTCACGAGGCAGAAAGGGATTGCCACGGCTTGCTGACGCAAGCCTCGCAATGACAAGGGGTGTGTCATTCCGGGGCGCGCCGTGCCTTTGAGTGTGTCATCCCGCGGTGCGAAGCACCGAGGGATCCGTGAGTGCTTTCGTCAGGCCATATGGACAATGGGGTGCAAATTAGAAGCAGTTCGGGATCCTTCGCTCCGCTCAGGATGACATTAAATTAATGAAAGGTCGTCCCTTCACTGCGACGAGCCGCAACTCCGGCAGATGCGGTGAGATCCGGTCCGCCCGAAGGGTAAAAAAATTGCGATTATAATGAAATATCGGCAAGGAAAAACGTAACGTTTGTGCTTTTTATGAAAATGATGAATATCGTTGTCAATGAAAGATTGACAAAAACATCGCAATTTTTTTATGTATAGGTCAGGCTGGGTTAATTAAGGATGAATGCGTAAAAAATCATGAGGACTCGAACCATTAAGACGGGCATAGCCGCTTTTTTAATATTGTCGGCTGCCGGCATCTTTTGGATGAACCGGGAAAATTATTATCTCAACCGGACCGTCCGTGAAATAACGCTGCGTTTAATACAGGTCAGCATCAGATCGCGTACCACTGAGGTGGAATACCGGGTCCATTTCCATGAAAACGGTTATTTGATCGAGGTGAAAGACACGGATTCAGAAAACTGGGAAATGGAATCCGGATATGATTTGAGGACCGGAATCCGCAGCCATCCAGGCGGGCTTCGCTGCTATTTTGTCCGGGGCCGGTTTGTTGGTTATGACATCAATGGAAAAAGGGGCCCCCGGTATGTGCTGCTTCATTTCAAACATAATGATAATCCCTTAAAACGGAGCTTGATTTTTTTCCGCCGGGGGGAATGGAGACCGGTAGGATATACTGATGGAGAATAAAATTTTCCGCCTGACAAGGCGGCATGGAGAGAAAATCCTCCTTTTGCTGGCAGCTGCCGGGATCAGGATTTATATATATGCGGTTATGCATCCCATTATTCATACCGACTCCATCACCTTTTTATTTTTAAGTGAAGTGGATGTGGTGCGGACCCCGGGATATCCTCTCTTCATTGAAGCTGTTTTGAGCTTTAATGACCTGTTTTTATTCACCACTCAATATATGCGGTTAATATGTTTCGTCCAGCTTTTCTTTCTGGGAGTCCTGAACGCCTTTCTCATTTATTGGATCACGCGGCGTCTCACTTCCTCCCGCGGATTCGCCCTGGCCATGGGGCTTGCCTATAACCTCAATTTTCTGGTGGTGAGTTTTGAGTTTCAATTGATGACGGAAATTCCCGCTCTGACTCTTTTATTGGCGGTGGTTCTTCTTTATTTGAGATTGTTCAGGGGTAAAAACTTGACAGCCTTGGCGGGCGGGATTCTGTTTGTTCTCTTAATCTACACTCGTGCGACTTTCCTGCTGCTGGCTTTTGCTTTTCCGGTAGTGACTTTTTTTGGATTCTGGCCTTATTCCAAATCAAAGCCGTTTATCCGCCGCCTGGGTCCGCCGGTCGCCCTGTTTTTAGCCGTCACTATTCTGGGAATCGGAGCCTGGTCGCTGCGAAACAAGATTAAATACGATTATTTCGGCATTTCCAATTTGATGCCTTACCAGTTGAGATATTACACCAACCCGCTTTTTCCTGACTATAAGCCCACCGGAAACCGGGAAGTGGATGCAGTCGCACGCATATACCAGGAAGAGTATGAAAAAAGCGGACCGGCTTCAGCCACCGTCTACCGTTTTCATCAAAGAACCCGGGAAGAATTGGGATTGAGTGATTTGGAGACAACCTCTCTTTTTCTCAAGGCACAGTTGAAATTGATCAAAGATTACCCCGGGGGGTATTTCAAAATGATTCCTGGCTCTCTGTTGAGTTACTATCAGCAGTATTCCCCCTTTTGGGCTTCGGGCAATATAAAAAAATTCCTCAACCGTGACAACATTCTGACCCGGTCATTTCTTTTTTTCTTTAATTGGCATAAGCGGCTTTTTCTCACTCCGGTATGGCTGATCATTATGATGGTGGGTGCGCCGGCGGTGGTTCTGATACACACATTTCCTCAAAAAAGACGGTTCCATGGATGGCTGCTGGTCCTGGCTGTGATTCACTATAATGGCTTTGTATCCGCGTTTTCAACCCATGCGGGGATCAACAATCTGCGCTACCGTGTTCCGGTGGAACCTTTAATTTTATTGGTTTTTTACACGGCCTTCTTTTATTTGGGGAAATTTGTTTTTAAAGGAATTCGTTCCCGGCGTTCCATCGCCCGCTCTCACGGCCGCAAGGAAACCCTTTTCTAACCTGACCCATCACGGCCCGTGAATAGGTCAGCCTAAGTAATAGATCAGGCCAGGCTAGAATAGATATTCTTTGAAAAAATGCAGCAAAAACTTAAATCCCTGCAGGGTATGGAGTTTGGAATAACCGGATTTGCGGGCGTATTCATGGCTGGCGACTTCTTCAACCCGAAAACCCAGTTTCAAGCATCTCAGCACCATCTCCTGTTCAATAGTGAACCCTTCTGATTCCAGTTTTATGGATTCAAAAACATCCCGCCTTATCGCACGGAATCCGTTTTCAATATCGGATAATTCGGTTTTGTATTTCTTGTTGACCAAAACCGCCAGGAAATTGGTTCCGGTATTGCGGATAAATTTATTGAAGGTCCCGTGAAGCTCATCGCTTCCCCCCAGGATGCGGGAGGCGACCACCATATCGGCTTTTCCCGTTTGGATGGGGTGAACCAGTTTAGGGATGTCGTTTATTTCATGGGAGCCGTCGGCATCCATAAAGACGATGATATCTCCCCGGCTGTGGCGGACACCGGTTTTAAGGGCGTCTCCTTTTCCTTTTTGATTATCAAAGACATAAGGAATCTTTCGTTTTTTAATTTCCGCCAGGGTGTTGTCGCCGGAGTGTCCCTCCACCACGAGAATATGAGGAGTGTATTGCCGTGTCCGGTCCAGAATCTTTCCGATAGTCCCTTCTTCATTTTTGGTGGGGATGATCACGCAGATACTCGGCTCATTTTGACGAACCGGGGATGATTTTTCCATGATTTATCCTTTTCCGATGATCCCTTCGTTGTTGTTTTGATCAACCGCGCTGATTCCGTACACATAGTTTTGCGCCTCCTCCTCATCAGCCAGGTGACGGTCTAAATAAAAAAATTTATCTTCCCTGGTTTCTCCGATAAGCTTAAAGCGGTCATCGTCTTCCCCGGCCGTTTTCCGGTATATCCTGTAAGCTGTCACTGAAAAGAGGGGCTGGTTCCGGGGGTTGGGATCCCAAGTGATGCGGTTGATGATTTCCCGGTAGAGAAAAGCCCTGTTGACGACGGTTTCCGAGGCAATGCTCACCGGCGGAAAAGGATCACCCCGCACCGGTGAAACAGGATTGGACGCCGGCCCTTCCATTCCTTCGGCATTAATGGCGCGCAGAATATATAAATATTCATATTCCGGAGAAATGAAGGTGTCAATGTATTTATTTTGGGATGCCGGAGCGGCGCCGATGGGTTTGAAGCTGGTGAAGCCGCCCTTTCTCCGCCGCAGAATCCGGTAGTGCGTGACACCGGCGCCGGGATCGTTTCTGGGGTTGATTTCCCAAGTCAATATGACTTCGCGGCTCCGGTGCATCCGGAGGGCTGTGATGTCGACGGGCGGGAAGGGGATAAAGCGGATCTCCTCATACCAGGTCTCCGCCATGACCTGGTAGCCGCGGTCATTGGGATGGAGATTGTCATTGCAGATCAAAGCTTCATACCCTCCCTCCTCTATGGGGTATTGAATAAAAGAAGAATAGTTGTCCACCAGGATCACATTCAAATCTTTGGCCAACTGAATAATTTTTTCATTCAGCTCCAGAGTGCGGTTTCGGGCGGAGTCCGTCCAGCGGCTCCGGGCCCGGGGAATGACGGTGGATATTAAAGGGAAAACCCCATAATCCTGCGCTTGAAGAATCATTTGTTCCAGATTAAATGCGGTGGTTTCCAGGGAATAGGTCTGGACGGTGACATCATTGGTTCCTTCCATCAGCAAAAGATAAAGCGCCATTTCTTGGGTGAGAACACTTTGAATTCTCCCCAAAGCTTCCCATGTGGGTTCCCCGGGAACGCCTTTGTTGACCACCTGGGGAAAAAGAAAAATGTGTTCCAGCAAAACCTGCAGGCGGGAGGGATAGCCTTCCCCCATGCGGGGGCCGTTGGTGGAGCCGTAGGTGATGCTGTCGCCCATGGCGATGAACTTGTTATCCATCAAAGCCGATGATTCCGGCGGAGGGAGGGGATCATCTCTGTAAGGGGGCTTTTCCAAAAGCCGGGAAAAGGGGAAGCTTTCTATAAACGCGCCCTCTTCGCTGTTCCACATCACCGCCAGCTGATCTTGATGAGCGGCCAGAACCGGGTGCCGCACTGAATTTTTTCCCGGAGTTAAATTGACCGGAACTGACCATTCGCCCCCTTCATGGAAGCTGAGTAAAATCCGGCTTCCGTTCCGGTCGGCCCGTGTCCAGGCGATGACCGGCCCGGTGTTTTGCAAATAAACCGCTGCGGGCTCGCCGTCGGAGGCCCCTGATTTGGGGGAAAGAGAAACCGTCTCCTCCCATTCCAGCCCATTCCAACTGGTGAAATAGAGGCCATATGCGCCGTTACGGAAGGCGCTCCAGACAACCAGGGGATGGCCTGAAGCATTTAAAGCGGCGGCGGGATGAAAATGAGGAACCGAGGGGTCGGATGTCAAACATGAAGGCCGGCTCCAGACGCCGTGTTCAAAAAAAGCGGTGAAAATTTGATCGCATCCGCCGTCGGCCCCGGTCCAAAAGACCCAAACCCGGCCGGTTTGATCCACAATGATTTGGGGGGTGAAAACCGGTGACCCGGAGGCCGTGACCTTCCAGGTCCGGGAGTTTGCGGCGTCCTGAACCATCAGGTGCCAAAACCGGCCGGAGTGGTTCACCCAAGTTATCCATAGCCCGCCGGCGGGGGAAAAATCCAAATCGGGGAAGGCATGGGTTCCGGGGATGCCGCGGGAGACGGAAATGTCGTTTTCAATCCCTCCTCCAACCAGTTTTCCCACCCGGATATTCAGTTCGCCGGCACCGCGGGTTTCCCGTACCATCCAGGGCAGACCTGCCGGATCGTTCTTGATGCGGTGACGGGGCCCCGGCCGGCTTGAAAAACCGGCGGGACGGATTTCGCCTGTTTTCCGGAATGGCGGCTGTTGAGACCAAACAAGCCCTCCGGAATCGTTCAAGGCGGCTGTGTGCAGACGGCCCTGCCGGTCAAAATAAGGGCTGCCGTTTTTTTCCTGAAATCCGGCCGGATGATCAGCGGCCGGGGAAAATGAAAAAGCGGTCAGCCATATCACGAAGAGGATTTTTGGTCGCATTGGTTTTTTCCCGGCGGGTTCCGCCGTTTTTTTGAAAGGTCAGGCTGGGCGGGGACATTATTTTTTGAAAAAGGTTCCAGCCGGTATCCAGCGGCTCATACTCCTGCCATATGAAAATCATATCATTGAAGCTGATGACAGCCGCCGCCGGATTCTCCCTGATTCTATTTCGGCTGCCGGAGATAATATATTCATCCGAGAGCGGCTGTCCGTAGCGGTCAAAAGTCCGCCCCATGATCTGGGAGAGTTCTTGACCGGGCCTGTTCAGCCAGCTCACCAGAAAATGTCCCTCTGAAGTGCAGGCGAGGGAAGGGAAAGCCTGCATTCCCGCCGTAGAGGTGTTCACCCGGATTTCCTGACTTTTCAGAGTCCCGGTGGGATCAAATATGCGGACATAGACATCATACCCATTCTCATCCAGCCGGTTGTGATGCCAGGTGATATAAAAATTTCCGTAGGAATCGATGTCGATATCCGGATTTTCCGCTGTTCCAAGAGAGGTGAAATTCACCTGGAATTCCGGTCCCAGCCGGTTTCCCCTGCGGTCGAAGCGCTGGGCGAATATTCCGTGCCCGGTTTCGCCCAGGGAACTCCTCCAGGTGATGATAAAGCTGCCGTCTCCGGCTGCGGCCACAGCGGGTTGGTCCTGGTTGCCCATGGTGGTGTTGTTCACCTGAAATTCCAAGGATTCCGGCTCGCCTTTGCTGTTGAATATTTTTGCATAAACCCCATAGCCGTCCCCGTCCTGTTCCCAGCTTTGCCAGGCGATGATAAAACGGCCTTGCGTGTCCATATCGGCAGCCGGATTCCCTTGGAACCCCCAAGTGTGTTCATTGACCTGGAATTCATCTCCAGCCGGGTTGCCCCAAGGATCGTATTTCCGGGCGGCGACAGCACCGCTGGTGCTGCTTTCCGTCCAGAAGCTGGTCCAAACCACCACAAACCCGGAGGGACAGGCGGCCACAGCGGGGTGTTCGACCGGATTCCAGTAAGTGTTGACTTTAAATTCCGGACTGAAGGGATGTCCGTTTTGATGAAATAAACGGGCATAAACTCCGGGGAGTCCGTCGTCTTGGGGAATGCTGATCCACGCGGTTATGAAGCGGCCCTGGCGGTCATAAGCGAGGGCCGGCGTGATCTGGTCGCCCTCCAGTGTGCTGTGGGGGTTTTCCTGCAGAAAGGCGCCCGCAGAATCACGAGCCCCGAAACAGAGCAGTCCGGCGGATAAAATGAGGGCAGCAGTGAATTTATTTTTTTTATCCATCATCCCGCACCCATGACATCAGTTCAAAAGTGATTTTCATCGTTCGTGGTGTATTATACTCATGATGAATTCATAAAAAAATGGCGATGACACCGTACCCTTTGGGCGGGCCGGATCTCACCGCATCTGCCGGCTTGCCGCTCGCCGGGGTGAAGTGCCGCGGCTTCCTCGCCGCAACTCCGGCATCTGCGGCAATCCCGGTCCGTGAATAGGCCAGGTTAGATTTTTCTGCCGGTGTTCTCTTCCCGGCTTGCGGTTCGGTCCTTGATTTTTCGTGCGGGCATTCCCACGGAAATGGAATAGGCCGGCAGCGAATCCGTGACCACGGCGCCGGCGCCGATGACACTTCCTTTCCCGATCCGGCACCCATCCAAAACAATCACCCCGGCTCCCAGCCAGACGTCTGTTTCGATCTTGATGCCGCCGCGGGAAAAGGAGGGCTGAAACATAATTGGAGTATCCAGCCGTTTAAAGCTGTGATTGCCCCCGGCGACCAGATAACAATTTCCGGCTAAAAAACAGTACCGGCCCAGCCGGATCTCCGTTTCAGAAAGCAGCGAGCAGTTGGCTGAAATATTGCAGTAATCATCCAGATGGATTGACCCTTCCTTGCAGCTCAATATGGTGTTGCGTCCGATGTAAACGTTTTTTCCGATCCGGATCCCTTGATTTTTCTCCCCCTTGGCGTCCAGAACAGCGTTGTCGTCGATGACGCTGTGGTCGCCGATGGTGATTTTATGCGGATGACGGAGGGTGACATTCCGCCCGAATACCACACCCCGGCCGGTATGATGCAGAAGCTGCGGATAAAAAATTTTGCGTAAAAAATAACCCGGGGCCCCGGGAACCCATGAACAACCCAGAACGATCAATTCATACTTTAATAAAAACCACAGGCCCTTCCGGCCGGTGACCAAAGCGGAGTATTTGGATGAGGCAGAACTTTTCTCATCCATTATTTTTTTTTGCAGGCTGGCTTTGAATTCTTCTATCATGTCCTTATTATGCCCTCCCGTCAGGCAGGCTGTCAATTAAGAATTATCCAGGAGTTTTCTGCTTTTATCCGGAAGCGCGGTGATGCCGGGGAGAATGTGTGAGCGGTGGCGTTTGGCCGCTTTGCGCCTCAAGATGACATGGGGCTGCGCTTCCCGCAGTCACAGGCCTGGCTTTGGGGTGAAATAACACCATGGATTTCAGGGCATTTTTTTGGTGATATATTTCCACAAATACTCTTTAGGCACTCCCAAAAAGCCTTTTCTCCAGAGCCGGTCGCATTGACAACAGGCGGAAATATCCTTCACCTGCCCTCTTGTCAGTTTTTTCCGGAGGAGGACCATCCGGGGGCTGTTCCAGATTTCGCGAAGCGGCTGCTTTCCGGCATTGCCCAGGCCGTAAGTTCCGAAAAAGTCCTGGGGGCAGGGGAAGACATCTCCGTTCCAAAAAATCACCAGGGCGTTCCAAGGAAAAGGACACAGGCAGTAGTGTCCGGATTCTTTCTTCCCCTCCATCCGCCCGGCCCAGTTATGGGGTTCTTTCAGGAGGAATTGATCCAGGGGGAGATTGTCGAACCTTTTGGTGAATTGGTCTTTTTTTTGTTTCAGCTCCTCGCCGGTATATTGGTTGAGATTGATCACCTCAATCGCCACAACAGGTTTGCGGCTTCCATATTCTTTTTTTATCTCCAGAAAACGGCGGATGTTGGCGGCGGTTTTATCGAAATTCCCGCCGGTTCTTATTTTTTGGTACGTTTCTTTATCAAATCCGTCAAAGGAAAAAGAAATCCGGTCCAGACCGGCCTGAATGAGTCCCCGGGAAAGATCATCATCCAGCAGGGAGCCGTTGGTATGCAGGCGGGTGAAAAGCCCCTTTTGAGCGGCATATTCGGTCATTTCCGCTATCCGGCTGTGCAGGAGGGATTCCCCTCTGTGCGCAAGATTGATTTCAAAAGTGAATTCCGCGGCCTCATCGATGATTTTCCGGTACAAATCGAAGCTCATATACCCCTTCTCCTCTTTGGAAAGATTTTGATTGGGGCACATTGTGCAGCGGTAATTGCAATGGCTGGTGAGTTCAACCCACAGCCGGATGGGCATATAAGGCAGCAGGGTATTTTTTTTGCGGTAATGATAGAAAAGCCGGAGGAGCCGTTTCCAATAAGATTTTCCGCTCATTTGGAAGGTTTTTCTTCCAGCTCCTGAATCACCACGGAGCAGGCCATATTTCCGATCACATTGGTGCTGGTCCGCACCATGTCCAGAAGGCGTTCCACACCCAGGATCAAAGCGATGCCTTCCATGGGAATTCCCAATTGCTTAAGAACCAGAGCCAGGGCGATGATTCCGGCCATAGGAACTCCAGCCGCACCGATGGAAGAGAGGACCGCCATCAGGATGATGGTGACCTGGCTGACAAGTCCCAGCTCAATTCCGTAAATCTGTGCGATGAAAACCGCAGAAACTCCCTGGTATAAAGCGGTTCCATCCATGTTGATGGTGGCTCCCAAAGGAATAACGAAACTGGAATATTCCCTCCGGACCCCCATTTTTTCGACGCTTTCCATCGCCACCGGAAGTGTCGCCATGGAGCTGGAGGTGGAAAAGGCAATGACGATGGCTTCTTTGACGGCCTTAAAAAAAACCAAGGGGTTGGTGCGGCCCAATGTTCTAAGGAAAAAACTGTTGACGGTGATGGTGTAAAATATCAAGCCGCCCAGAACCACTAAAAAGTATTTTAATAAAGTGACCAGGATATCCGTGCCGTACTGGCCGATAACCGCGGCGCTGAGTGCCAGCACTCCGTAAGGAGCCACTTTCATCACAATATGGACCACTTGAATAAAAATATCGTTGACGCCGTCCAGAAGCTTCACAATGACTTGTGATTTTTTCTCTTGGATCAAGGTGAGCACCACGCCGAAAAGGAGGGCCATAAAAATGATTTGAAGCATATTGCCGTCGATAAAAGCTGAGACGGGATTGGTGGGAACGATATTGATCAGAATTTCCTTAATGGAAGGTTTTTCTTCTATATACTGAAGGCCGGCCTCGGCACTTTCCTGGTAATTCTGATACAGTTGGTTTTTAACGCTTTCGTCCAGACCGACTCCGGGTTTGATCACATTGGCAAGAGAAAGACCGATGATGATAGCGATGACCGTGGTGACCAAAAAGTAAACGGCGGTTTTTGCTCCGATCCGCCCCAGCTTGCGCACATCCCCTAAACTGGCGGTCCCCAGCATCAGGGAAACAAAAACCAGAGGGATAACGATCATGGTGATCAGCCGGATGAAAATCGTTCCCACCGGTTCAATGATCAAAACATCTTTGCCGAAGATAAAGCCGGCGATGATTCCCAGAAGGAGACCGATAAAAATTTTAGTGTGGAGCTTCATCTTTTTCATTGTTTCTGCCGTTTTGGAAAATAATGGCTTATGATATCCCCTTGCCTGCCTTAAGTCAATTTCATCCGGCCCCTTCCCTTGATTTTTAACCGGGCAGGTTGTAAAATTCACGCTTAACCGGTCTCTATGTTTTCTAATCCGGTTTATTCACGGACCGGGACGGCTGCAGATGCGGTGAGATGCGGCTCTCTCGAAGCCTTTTTTGAATAAGCCGGGCTAAGGCAGAGCGCCGGTGAGAAAGTGATATGAAGATACTGTTGATCGATCCGCCCTTCTCCCGTCTTATGGGATTTTACCGCTTTTTCTTTCCATACGGGCTGGGCGCGCTTTCTTCATATTTAAAAAAGGACGGTCACGAGGTCCTGATTTATGATGTGGACCACGGCCGGACACCTGTCTCCATGACCTCCACCGATCTTCTGAATGTTTTTCATAAATACCTGGAGGGCGTCCGTGACCAGGATCATCCGATTTGGAACGAGGTGGAAAAGGTCATGCGGGATTTCCAGCCGGATGTGGTCGGGATCACTTTTCTTTCCACCAAGATGGGAGCGGTACAGAATTTAACCCGCATGGCCAAGCGGATTTTTCCTGAGGTCCCGGTGGTTCTGGGAGGAGCCCATCCCACAGTGCTTTATGAGTCCTCGCTGAAAAAAACGGGCGCCGATTATGTGGTGCTGGGGGAAGGGGAAGAAACTTTCGCCGAGCTCGCCCGGTTTTTAGAGAAAGGGGGAACCCGCCCGGAGAAGATCAGGGGATTGGCTTTCCGGAGCGGAAACGGCGGCATTATCCGTACCCCGGCCCGGCCTTTGATCAGAGACCTGGACAAGATGCCTTTTCCGGACCGGGAATCTTTATACCGGAAAGAAACTTACCGTCCTGACGATTTCAGTATGATCATGACCAGCCGGGGCTGTCCCTACAATTGTGCTTTTTGTTCCAGTATCTGGGAAAGACGGGTCCGTTACCGCTCCGTCCGCAGCATCGTTGAAGAGATCGAAAGCCTGGTCAACCGCTTTAAAACCGGAAATATATATTTTAAGGATGACACATTCACTCTCAGCCGCAAACGGGTGCTGGCATTTTGTGATGAGCTGGAGGCTAAAAATTTGGATATCAATTGGGAATGTCTGACCCGCATCGAGTTGGTGGATGAAGACATCATTCAACGGATGCGGCGGACCGGGATGAACAATTTGAAAATCGGAATTGAGACCGGAAGTCAGCGCCTGCTGAATGAAACCAATAAGAATGTCACCCTGGAACAGATAAAGCGAGGCGCCGGAGTTCTCAACCGGCTGAATCAAAAATGGTCGGCTTTTTTTATGCTGGGTTACCCGGATGAAACCGAAGAAGAGATTGAGTTGAGCAGAAAACTGATTCAGGAAATTCGCCCCACCTATGTCTCCATGAGCGTTTTGGTTCCTTATCCCGGATGCCGTTATTACTATGAGCTGAAGAAAAAGGGCCTCCTGGGAGAAGATACGGATTGGAATCTTTATGACCCGTTCAGTCTCTATGCCAATGCCAACATTAGGATGAGCAAGCCGCATTTTCAGCAGGCCGTGCGGGAAACCATGCGTTTTGTGGATCAGTACAACCTGCGGCGGGCCGCACAGGATCAGGCGCACCCATCTCAATCAAAAGGAGCCACTTGACCGTGAAGACAAAAACCAAACGGGATAAAAGAATTTTAGTGACCGGGGGAGCGGGATATATCGGAAGTATTCTGGTGAACCGGCTCTTGGATTCCGGCTACAAAGTGATCATTTTAGATAAACTTATGTTCGGGGTGGACCCTCTGAGAAATTTTTTAAAAACATCCCGGCCGAACCTGTCGATCATTGTCGGTGATATTCAAAATGAGGATGACGTCATCAGGGCTTTAGAGAATGCGGATGCGGTGATCCACCTGGCGGCTATCGTCGGAGACCCGGCCTGCGCCGCGCATACGGAGATGGCGGTCAATGTCAATTTCAACGCCACCGTCCGTCTGGCGGATATGTGCAAAATGCGAAAGATCAAGCGCTTTATTTTCGCTTCCACCTGCAGTGTTTACGGAGTGGGCACTCAGGAAGTTTTAACTGAAGATTCCGAAGTCAACCCGGTGTCCCTGTATGCGGAGACCCGTCTTTACGGAGAGAGGGGCATTCTTTCCCTGACCGACCGGAATTTTCAGCCGGTTCTGCTGCGTTTGGGAACCATATTCGGGCTTTCTCCGCGGATGCGGTTCGATATCATCGTGAATTATTTGACTCAGAAAGCCATCCGGGAGGGCCGCATCTCTATTTTCGGAGGCGAGCAATGGCGGCCGCTGCTCCACGTTTCTGATGCGGCCAGGGTGTTTCAGACCGCTTTGGAGAGCCGGTGGGACAAGGTGGGCAACCAGGTATTCAACGTGGCTTTGGATAATCTTCAAATAAAATCCATCGGAGAAGCGATCCGAAAACATGTTCCGGAGGCGGCTGTCCAGCAAATCAACAAACTGGCGGACAAGCGCAGTTATCATGTGAGTTTTGAAAAAATTGAAAAGCTCATGAATTTCAGGGCGCAAAAGACCCTGGAAGAGGGCATCAAGGAGATAGTCATAGCTCTCAAGGATGGAACCATCCGGGATTCCACGGATCGAGTGTATTATAATCATTATACGTGCTGACCGGTTATACTATGAGAAAAACATATTTGAAATTTTCAGTGCCTGATATCACCCGGGAAGATATCGATGCGGTGGTAGAGACGCTGAAAAGCGGGTGGCTGACAACCGGGGCGAAATCCCTTCAGCTGGAGGAAGCCTTTGCCGCGGAGACGGAAGCTGAACACGCCGTATCGCTTTCATCCGGAACCTCTGCCTTATTTCTGTCGCTGATCGCCGAAGGCGTGGAAAGCGGGGATGAGGTCATAACCACCCCCTTGACCTTCGCTTCCACAGCCAATGTCATTCACCATTTGGGGGCGCGGCCGGTTTTCGCGGATATCGATCCGGAAACCTTCAATATCGATCCGGATGCGGTGGAAGCTGCGGTCACTCCGCGGACCCGGGCTGTCATTCCGGTCCATTTTGCGGGCCAATCCTGTGATATGCAGCGGATTATGCGGGTGGCCGAAAAACACAACCTGAGGATTATAGAGGATGCCGCGCATGCCTTGGGAGCCGCATACAAAGGAAAAAAAATCGGCGGATCGGGCAACCTGACCTGTTTCAGTCTTTTCCCCACCAAAAACATCACCGCCGGAGAAGGGGGCGTGATCACCTTGAACGACCCTGAAAAGGACAAGCGGCTCCGCCGGCTCAGGCTGCACGGAATGAGCAAAGACGGATGGAAACGTTACGCCAAAGAAGGGTCATGGTATTATGAAATTCATGAAGCCGGCTATAAATGCAATCTCTCCGATATAAACGCCGCTTTGGCTTTGACGCAGTTGAAAAGATTGAATCACCTCAACCGCCGGAGACGCGAATTGGTGGATGCCTATTGTGAAAAAATCCATGATATCCCCGGCATCAGAACTCAAAAACAGCTTCCCGGCACCCAAAGCTCCTGGCATATATTTCCCGTCTGGGTGGACCGGGAACGGTACGGCATGGACCGCAATCAGCTGGTCAAAGAGCTGTGGAACCGGAATATCGGCACCAGTGTGCATTTTATTCCCGTCCACCTGCAGCCTTTTTATCAAAAGACCTATGGATATCAAGATGGAGATTTTCCTGAGGCGGAAAAAGTATTCCGGGGCATTCTTTCTCTCCCCCTCTTTCCCCGGATGCTCCGTAAGGATGCGGATGATGTGGCGGCGGCTCTTCTCGATATTTCACCTCGCTAATCACCCCTAGCGATGATTGACTCCGCATTCAGAAGCCCCTTAAATAACAAATAATGGTAGAGGTCAGGTTATGAAAAAAAGGTTATTATTCACGGCCGTTATTTTTTTCGGCTTAATGGGCGGCTTCCTCCCGGGCCAGGGGCATATCAATTTGACCGAAACCTCAGACATGTCGGAACTGCCCTTTGTTCTGGCTATGCCCAACGGACAAGTGATGGCGTTGTGGACCGAGGGTCATTTTAATTACTGCGGAGTCATATGGTACCGGGTGTTCACTCCGGGCCAGGGCTGGTCTCCGGCGAGAGTTGCTGCGGATGGATATTATTCCGCCGCTTTCCCCCAGGCAGCCCTGGATCAGAAGGGGGATGTTCATATGGCTTATATGGACGGAAGCTCTTCCGGAAACCGGGAAATCTATTACAAAAAATACGCCTCACCAAGCGTTCTATCTTTTTCAAAAAACAGACCATGAAGAAAATCACTATTCCTGTGGATGCAGGATATCTTTATTTCGTGGGGGATGTGGAAATCCAAGGAAATGAGTTTTTCAGCAAAGAAGGCCTGCGGACTTTGATCAAAATGACTCCCGGGATCGTTTACGTTCATGTCTTCACCGGCTTCGCAAAGCAAGGTGGAGCCTTCATACA
>JAWODN010000083.1:0-10968 GCA_046483285.1 Candidatus Aminicenantota bacterium
ATTCAATAAAAAAAGTGAAATCATTGATGAAATCGATGGAATTTGCAAAGAGATAAGAAAAATAGTCAAGAGACATTACAATACCCGGTTTTTGACGCAGAGTGCAGTGGTTGGGCTTGTGGGAAGAGTCAATGTAGGCAAATCGAGTATATTGAACGCGATTTTGGAGAAAAAGAGGGTGGTCGTCGATAAAAAACCAGGGACAACCAGAGACTACGTTGAGGTCGAAGTGGACATTGAAGGTGTTTCGGTTGTTCTGGTCGATACGGCAGGGGTGAGAAAGCGGGGCGCACGCACCGAAAAAAAGGCAGCTGATTTAGCCAGAGAACGTTTGTTGGAAGCGGATTTGTTGTTGTGTGTAGGAGAAGCCGGGTGTGCAATCAGGGCAGAGGATAAAGAAAATTGGGGGGGTTTCGAAAAGCAAGAAAAGATCGTGGTGATGAACAAAATCGATTTGCTTGAAAAAGAAGGGAACAACGAAGACATTAATCAACCCAAAAAAGAAGAAGGACAAACGGAGATTTGGGTTTCAGCGCTGGATGGAAGAGGAATAAAAGAACTTAAAAAAGAAATACAAAGAAGATTGGCCGACAATATGGGAGAGGCAGAAAATCTGATTGTAACCACCAACAGACATGTTGCGTGCTTGGAAAGGGCGGCGGAGGCATTGGAAAAAGCAAAAACAGGGATAGAAAAGGGAGGACCGGAAGAAATAAATGCGTTGGAGGTCAAAAGTGCCGGGGGTCGGCGTTAGGCTCGGTCCCCCGACACGGCGGGGTCGGACACCCCGACACGGGGTCGGACCGCCGTTAGTTGAAGATAATAAATAACATAGGCGAGATTTCACGCCCTTTTTCCCTCTTAAAATGAGCTTTTCGGCCCCGGAAACGGCTGTTTATGAGAAGCCTGGGGAAATATCATATTCGTTCAATAAGCGGCAGAGCGGCAGGCTTATTTTGTTTTTTTGGGCCCGGAATGGGTCGATTAAGGCTTGAAATGAAGTGGAAAATCACATTAATTGTTGCTATATCAATATGATCGGAGGGTCCGACCCCATTAACGCGACCCCCATTAACGCGACCATCATTAACGACCCCTGACCCCATTAACGACCCCATTAACAACCGACCGGACCCCGATCCAACCGACCGATCCGATCCAACCGACCGATCCAACCGATCCCTGAAACGCCGGCCGGCCGGCATTACGGCATTAAGAAACGGCGCATGGCAAAACGGCCGGTTTTCTCGACACCCGGAAAAGTTTCAGGTAAGATAAAAATACCTTTTTATGAATTCATCATGAGCAAATCTCACCGGCAATGGAATGAGCGGCAAAATAATCACGCCGCTCAGAATGATACGGCTTATGTCAGGCTGTGTGATGGGAGGAGGAACCATGAATTATGAAATAGTGGGGGGATCACTAATTTTTTTCGTTTTGTTCCTTGCCACGGGGCTTTGTCCCCTTTCCGGTCAAAATCCTCCGGAAAGCGTCCCGGTCATCCAGGTTTCCGGGGTGGGCGAGGTGACGGTGGTCCCGGATGTTCTGGAGCTGAATATCGGCGTGAGGAGTGAAGCCTCCGCCTCGGCCGAAGCGCTGGCGCAGAACAGCCGCAAAATGAACCGGCTGATTGAAGAGATGAAAAAAGCCGGCATCCCTGACAAGGATATCCGGACCCGGAGTGTCCGGCTTCACCCCAGTTATAAAACCAAAGAGGGGCGGCGGGAAGTGACGGGATACACCGCCGTCAATATGGTTCTGGTGAAGATCCGGGACTTGGAGAAGTCCGGCTCTGTCATAGATGAGGCGGTTCAGGCCGGCGGCAATATGATCGAGGGGGTCCAGTTTTCTATTGACAATCCGGACCCGTATGCGGACCAAGCCAGGGAGCTGGCTTTCCAGGACGCACGCCGCAAGGCGGAGCAGCTGGCCTCATTGGCGGGGATGGAGCTGGATACCGTCATCTCTCTGAGCGAAAGCAGCCAGATGCCCTCTCCGGTGTCTCCCCGGATTATGACTGAAGCCAGGGGGCTCTCAGCGGTACCGGTGGAGCCGGGAGAACAGGCCGTTCGGGTCAATGTCCAGGTGTCCTGGAGCATGAGCAAGAAGAAATAAAACAAGCCGGGCCGGCCTGACCCTGTTTGCTTATTTCTTTTTTTTCACATAAAAAATGGTGTACATGGCGGGAACCACGATCAGGGTCAGCACGGTGGCGAAAGCCAGTCCGAATATGATGGTCAGGGCCAGAGGGTTCCAGAAGGCCGCGTTGTCGCCTCCCCAGTAGATCTGGGGATCCAGCCGGGTGAAAAAGGTCTGGAAATTGAAATTCAGTCCGGCGGCCAGGGGCACCAGCCCCAGAATGGTGGACAGCGCCGTCAGCAGCACCGGATTGAGCCGGGCGGCTCCGGCTTCAATCACCGCGTCCAGTTTATCATCCTTCCCCGGAAGGCGCTTGTCGGTGTAGTCGATGATGATGATGCCGTTTTTGACCACAATCCCGGCGACGGCGATGATCCCCATGCCGGTCATGATCACGGACACATCCATGCCAAACAGAGCGAACCCCAGAAACACGCCGGTGAGACTGAAAAATACCTGGGTGATGATGATCAGCGGCTTGCCGAGGGAATTGAACTGGAACACCAGGATGATGAGAATAAGCGCCAGCGCGATGAAAAAGGCTTTGAACAGGTACTGGCCCACTTCCGCCTGGGCTTCCTGTTCGCCGGTGAACTTGACCGTATAGCCCGGTTCCAAGTCAAATCTTGGAAGGGCCCTTTGAATATTTCGAATGATTTCGTTGGCGTTATATCCGGTCAGCACGTTGGAAGAAAGAGTGATGGTCCGCTTGTTATCCACCCGGGTGATGCTGCCGTAACTGGTCAGGTAAGTGATATCCGCCACCGCTGAGACCGGGATCCGGGCGGCGGGCTGGTTTCCTTTCGGCGGAGCGGTGATTTCCATATTAAGCAGGGCGTCGAGATTATCCCGGTATTCTTCCGCCAGCCGGAGCTGGATGGGGTATTCCTCTTCCCCTTCCCGGAATTTGGATATTTCCGATCCGTAGACGGCTGTGCGCAGCATCATGCCGATTTGAGCGGTGGAAACACCCAGCCGGTTGGCCTTGTCCCGGTCCACTTTCATAATGATTTCCGGCTTATTGGCTTCCACGCTGGATTTCAGTTCTTCAATCCCCCCGATGCCCTGGTTGTGGATGAAATCCACCAGCCGTTCGGAAATGTCGATCAGTTTTTCAATATCGTCTCCGCTGATTTCAATATTAACCGGCCTGCCGGAGGGCGGCCCCATGGTGTCGCGGTCGATCCGGATCTCCGCGCCCGGTATTCCGGATACGGCGCTTCTGAGTTCTTCCAGGTAGGCTGGCGTGGGCTTTCGGCCGGTCCGGAATTTGTATTCCACGAAGGTGACGGTCACCTTGGCCAGATTGTCCTGGGGAAACCGCTCGAACATGCCGCTTCCGGCGTTGACCGCCACATTGGACACCACCGACTCCACATCCGGGTTGTTCTTTCCCAGCACGTCAAAGACAATGTTTTCCACCCGCCGGCAGACGTCATTGGTGACCTCGATGTGGGTTCCTTCCGGCATGGTGATATACACATAAAGACTATTGGGAGGGGCTTCCGGGAAAAAAACCACCTGGGGGCGGCGGAGCCCCATGAACGCAAAGGAAAAGATCATCAGGAGAATGATTCCCGCCAGGACCCCGTAGGGGCGGCGGCCTTTGACAAAAAAGGTCAGGGACTTTTTGTAAAAAGCCATCATGCGGGGCAGCACACAGCATTGAAACTGCTCGATCAGGTACTGGAGCACGGTTTTCATCAAAAAATACAGAATGACCCCCATCATCAGAATATTGGCCGGCAGCATTTTCCCCCAAATGTACAGCCCTCCGGCCAGCGCCGCCGCCCCGGCCGCAGCCCACAGGTGCTTCCGGGGGATCTTCCAGGGGCTGGGTTTATCTTCCGGAGCGGTGTATCTCATGAAGGAAACCGCGAAAACAGGATTGATGACATAAGCGACCAGCAGGGAGGCCGAGAGAGTGATGATGATGGTCACCGGCAGAAACGACATGAACTTCCCCGCAATTCCAGGGATGAAAATCAGGGAGAAAAAGGGCGCCATGGTGGTGAGGGTCCCGGTGAAGACGGCCAGGGCCACTTCCCCCGTACCCCGTCTGGCGGCCGGGATGATGGGCAGATCGGGGGTGTTCATATAGTGCCGGTAGATGTTTTCCACCACCACGATGGAGTTGTCCACCACAATCCCCAGCACCAGGATGAATGACATCAAGACCACCATGTTCATGGTGTATCCCGCCGCCGGCACGAAGATGAACGCCACCAAGATGGACAGGGGGATGGCCACCCCCACGAACAGGGCATTGGTCTTTCCCATGAAAAACATGAGCACGAACACCACCACGATGAACCCCACGATGATGGTGTTGAACAAATCACTGACGTTGTTGCGGGTTTGATGGCTGGTGTCTCCGGTCAGAATGATATTCACGTTTGCGGGGGCGGTCTGTCTGAATTCCGCGACGATGTCTTTGATTTTGTCCACCGCGATGATCAGGTTCTTTCCGCTTTTTTTCACCACATTGAGGGTGACCACGTCCTGGGAATTCAGCCGGGCGTAACTTTCCCGCTCCTTATGTCCGTCCGCAACCCCGGCGATATCCTTGACGGAGACACCGTCTTGCAGCTGAATGTCCGCGATTTGTTCAACGGAGTCGAATTCTCCCACCAGGCGGAGGTTCCGCCGCATGCCGCCTTCGTCGATCCGGCCTCCGGAAACAGTCAGGTTTTCAGAGGCGACTGCGTTTTGGATGGTGGTGAAAGAGATTCCGGCGGCCTGCATTTTATACAGATCGACGTTGATCTGGATCTCCCGGTCCAGCGCTCCGGCGATATCCGCCTTGGAAATTTCCTCCAGGGCTTCGATTTGCTCCTGCAGGTCGTCGGCGTATTTTTTCAGCCGGACCAGGTCGGCGTCCCCGTATAAATTGATGAACAGAATAGGGATTTCAGAAAAATCGATCCGGCTGACCTGGGGGTCCTGAAAAAGATCGGCGGGAAGTTCCGACCTGGCCGAATCCAAAGCCTGATTGACATCCAGGTACGCTTGAACGTCATCCGCGGACAATTCGAATTCAATAAAGATGATGGAATAATCCTGGATGGATTGGCTGTTGATGTGCTTGACGCCGTCTACGCCTTTCAAGTGCTTCTCGATGGGCCGGGTGATGAGGTTTTCCACATCCACAGGGGAGGTCCCGGGATGCAGAGTGCCGATCATGAAATAAGGGAAAACGATTTCCGGGAATTTTTCCTTGGGCGTGCTGTGGTACTGCATGACCCCGAAGATGATCAAAAGAATGGTGAAAATATAGACCGTGATCCGGTTTTCCACCGCCAGATTGGATAGTTTAAATTGTGGTTCTTTCATTTGACCTGCCGTTTTTTCCGGAAGAGCCTCTCATCCGGGTTTATATGCGGTTAACGGTGATTTTTTGCCCGTCTTCCAGATTTTGAAAGCCGAAGACAATGACGTGTTCCCCCGGATTCAGCCCGTTGGTGATCTCAATTATGTTTTGGTGGTCCTTCCCGGTCTCGACCATCCGTCTGCGGGCGATCCTGCTGCCGTTTTCGCCTTCGAATTCGGCTGTGAAAAGGAAGGTGTCTTCTCCGGATTTCCGAATGATGTTCCGGGGCACCGCCAGAGCCTTCGGATTGGTGTAATCATTGACCTCCACCACCGCCAGCATATTGGGTTTGAGGTTTTCGATTCCCCGGGGCACCCGGATTTCGATTTGAAAGGTCCGGTTGCCGGGATCGATGACCTGGGAGACGGCCTGCAGCCGCTGCTCAAATTCCACACCGGCGGCGGGGACGGAAATCCGGGCGATGTTGTCCGGCTGGATCCGGCCGATATGATTTTCTGAGAGGGAGGCCGTGACTTTAAGCCGGGACAGCTTCACGATGCGGAAAGCCCCGAATCCGCCGGCCGCCATCTCTCCTTCTTTGATCATCACTTCGTCGATGGTTCCGGACTGGGGAGCGGTGATCAGGGTCAATTGATACTGCTCCTGGAGGGTCTGCAATTTCTTTTCCAGAGCCTCTTTATTGTTTTTGGACTGGAGGTATTCGATTTCACTCCCGATATTTTTTTCCCAAAGGCGGGCGCGGCGTTCATAAACAGTGCGGGCCAGTTCCAGGCCGGTTTTGAGTTCCTCCATGCTCCGCTGGATGACGGACGCATCCAGCTCCGCCAGGAGCTGACCTTTTTCCACCCGGTCGCCGGTCTGAACATGGATGGTCCGCACCAGACCGGGCGCCTGCGGCGACACCAGGATATTGGATTCGGATTCCACGTTCCCTTGAACCGTGATGAAATGCTGGAATTTTTGAGGCACCGCCTCCATGATCTGCACGGGAACAGGCGCCAGGACACGCTCCGCGCGGGCCTCGGGGGAAAGCTCCGTCCGGAGGCGGGCGATTTTTTCATTCAGCGCATCCCTCTTTTTTATCAGCTCTTCCAGTTCGGACTGATTGTTTCCGGGACCGCATGCGCTGAGAACGCAAAGAATCCCCGTGAGAATGACGCTTGTTTTTATCACTGTTTGTTTCATGGTTTTATCCTTTGGAGCCGCCGCTTAAAAATCATGGGTGATGCGGTCCAGCTGATTTTTCGCGCTCAGCAGTCCCGATACAGCCTGAATATACTGGGATTGACTGCTGAGAAATTTGTCATGGGCCTGGGTCAGTTCCATGCTGGATGACACCCCTTCTCTGTATTTTTCAAGGGTCACATTGTAAATTTTTTCAGACAGCTCCATATTGGCTTTCATGTTGGTGTAGTTGTCATAAGCCGACTCGAAATCGCTTTGGGCCCTTTTCATTTCCAGGCGCAGTCCTTCTCCGGCCTGGATGCGGGTGCTTTGGGCTTTTTCCAGGGCGTAGGCCGCCTGCTTGACCTGGGCCGCTTGGGCCCCGCTTTTGAACACCGGGATAGTGATGTTGACCCCGAGAATTTGAGCCCGGAACCAGTGGGCGTCTTCGCTGAAAAAATCGAGCTGATCGCGGTAGGCGTTGCGCTGATAGGTGTAAAACGCGGCCACGGTGGGCAGGTATTTGGCTTTTTCATTTTTCAGGGCCAGCTCCGCCAGTTTTTCCTGGGTTTCCAGGAGCTGGTAATCCAGATTGTCTTCCAGGCGGAATTCAGCGTCAAAGGCTTCTTCCGGATCCAAAGCGCCGATAAATGAATCCAGGGATTCCGCCAGCTCGATCTCTTCGTTCAGATCGATTCCCATTTGGAATTTCAGCAGGTTATAGCCCACCTTGATTTGCCGCCGGAGGGCCTGAAGTCCGTTCTCCAGGCTGTTGACGGAAACCTGTATCAAGTCGACATCGGTTTCAGCCGCAAATCCTTCCTTGTGAAGTTCTTTGATTTCAAAATGCGTCTTCTTCAGGTTGTTCAGGCTGGCCTGCATGATTTTTTCGTTCTCTTCCGATACCATAATCAGGTAGAAGGTGCCGGTGACCGTCTCCAGGACTTCCAATTCGGTTCTTTCCAGCCCCTGGTCGGCGAGGCGCCGGTAAATGCTGGAGGTTTGAAGGCCCACGATATAACTGCCGTTGAAAACCAGCTGATTGACCTGCAGGGAAAAGGTGGCGTTATGCTGGGTGCCGAACTGGACGGGGATTTTTTCGTCGAATTTCCCCTCGAAAAAATTAGGGATGAGCACGGTGGCGAGCTCCAGGTTGTTCATGTAATTCAAGGTGGATGAGATTTGGGGAAGCCCGGCGGCGACGGTTTCACGCACTTTTTTCCGGGCGGACGCTGCGTCAAGGCGGGATTTGACGGTGTCATAGTTATGCTGAAGCGCGTATTCGCGGGCCGTTTCCAAACTGAAGGTGCGGGCTTTGGCTTCCTCCCGGGGAGAGGGTGCGCCGGCAAGCGTTAAGGCGGCGAATAAAAATCCGGCCAGAAATAAAATTTTTCGGTGAAAGAGGCGGTTTTTTTCTGTGCTTTTTATCATAACAAGCCCTTTAATACCTGGGAGTCTTTTTTTTAAACTCGAGAGTTTAACTGGAAAACTAAGTGGTCAAGCATAGCAAAGCCCGAAAACGGTGTCAAGGCCTGGTGGTATTTGCTGGATGTTTATCCGGCAAGGTATGGGTGGATACGGATATGCCGTCCGTATCCACCTTTGACTTGTCTTTTGGATGTCAGCAGAGATTCAGATGAAAGAATTTATTATTGTAAAACAACACTGATGCCGATAGAAAAATACTTGGTGGATTCTTCTTCGGAGAAAATGATGTGGTACAGGGGGAGAAGCTCCAGCCGCAGATTATCGGAGGCTGCGAAACCGATCCCTCCGCCGAAACACATCCCGAAATCGTTTCCGGATTCACTGACGCTTTCTTCCCAGGATGTGCCCGCGTAAGAGATCCTCATGTCGGCGGTCAGGGTGGCGAAGTACATGCCCAGGCCGGCCTGTCCGAATACGCTGATTTTTTGATCCGGGGAGACCGGAGTGTGAAGCCGCACAGTGGGAAGAAGTTCGATGATTGAGCCGGAACCGGTGACAGTCACATCCAATCCCGGATAATCAAATTCACGGGCGTATTCCCCCTGGTCCGGGGTCATGCGGTTGTAGGCGACGCGTCCTCCCACCAGGATATTGGGGGTGAGGGCGAAAAATCCCTGTCCGGCCAGGTGAAAGCCCATGTTCCAGTATTCACTGCCTTCGCCGGTGAATGAGCTGATACCGCCTCCGGCGGTAAATGAAAGATTCTGAGAGTATGAATCCGCAGGAACAAACAGCACAGCCACACTTAAAATCGCGATCACGGATACACATTTTTTTGTCATTTTGTCTCCTTGTTATGGGTCGTTTGGACTCTGGCTTGATCAGCTGACATCCTTTTTCAGAGTCTTTTTTCTGCTTCCGCACACCATTGCCGGGTGTGTTTGGAAAAACGAGATTAGCACAAACAGCGCAGGAAAATCAATTTCAGACGAATTATTCATGGCGGCTTCGCCACCCGCAGCAAATGAAAATGTTCATGTTTAATTTTTTCAGAGGCCTTTTGCTTTTCTTGCCTTTCTCGCTTTTCTCGCTTTTCTCGCCCTCTTCAGACCAGATAGACGAAATGGACTCTTTTTGTTATTTCCGAACTAATAAGCCAGGCTAAGGTATTAGTCAGGATGAGGTATATGAGGCAGAGACCGGACCAACCGTTTACAATTAAGCGGGAAACCGTCACAATATAATATAAAAACAGCACTGGATTGACCGGAAAGGAGACCGGAATGACCGAACCGACCTTGAAGAAAACCATAAGCAAGGAACAGATCCGTTTTTATCTGAAATCATGTGAATATTACCGCTTTCCCTTTTTCGACCCCAGAAACTGCTACCGGAAAAGCGGCTTGTTTGATCAACTGGAGGAAGCTCTGGATGAAACAGGACGTCTGCTGCAAATGAAATACGGTCCTGATTTTTTTTCCGTCAATTTGAGGGGAAGCTGGCTGCGGGGCATTCCGATTCACGGAGATGACGTGGATGTTCTATTCATCGTCAATGGGTTACCCCGGGAGGAAAAACGGAATATCATGGATTTCGCCCGGAAAGAACTCATCCGGAAAAATTCTTTGTTTAAAATATGTGAAGGCAAAATCGAAGCCGGACGAAAAGTTGAGCCCATTGCGTTTCTTGATTTGACGGAAATTCCGGAAATCATGAACAAATACATGTACGGCCTGGGGCACTTTCTGAAAAGATATGAAGACTCAGACCGGGATGAATACCAGGATGACTTCTTCGGATCCAAACTGACCGGTAAAAAAAGGGATTTTTTAAAAAGCGGAATACTGATTCCCTATGTCGGGTGGATTTACGGACGGGACCGGAAGCAGGAAGTGTTTGACGTTATCAATCAGTTTCTCCCCATACCCACCCGGAAAGCGGGTATTTATTCCGCAAGAGAGATCGGCGAAACCAAGGAAACCCTCCGGCAGGCGTTCATCGCCCGGAATCTGATTTTTCCTTCCCTTGAGCTGAAAAAAGTGGTCCGTCTGACCAATAAGCTGTCTGGCTGGAAAGATAAAGCCATGGCTCTTTATAAAAACCTGGCTCCTCTGGAAGAGGTGTATGCGAGGGCCGTGGTCAATTATCTATATACCATTGAAGCGGAAGAGAAACTCTTGGGTCAGGTCGTAACTCCGGACCGGGTTGAAAAATTCGCCCCGGATTACGATGAGCTGGTCTATGATGTCAAGGAAAAAGCCCCTCAGAGACTGGCCTCCCGCCCGAAGGATTTAAGCTGACACCCCTTCCTGCCCCCTTGTCATGGCGAGGCTTGCGCCGGCAAGCCGTGGCAATCCCTTTCTGCTTCGTGAAAGCGGAACCGGAGGGATCAATGATCAATAATCTTCAAGATGATTAAACTCCGCATCTTCCAGCCACTGCTGCGGCCGGTTGACGAACTGAATCAAGTTTTCCAGCAGGAAATAATGCTTTTTTTCTTCATCGGCGATTTTTAAAAACAGGTCTTTTTCCTCGGGGCTGCCGGTTTCCTTGGCTTTGTCTTCATAAAATTCCCGGCTTTTCTTCTCAATGTCCAGGGCTTTTTTGTACATGTCGATGTGTCCGGTCTCGTCAGAGGCACCGGCAGGGTCCATGTTTGTGAAAATATTCCTGGCATCGGACAGCACCCGGGTTTCCATCATTTTCGGCTCCGCCATTTTCCGCATGCCCTCAAAGATTTTATAATGCTTGACCTCGTCGTCGGCCAGCATGGTCAGTATTTTTTTCAGTCCGGGGTCGCCGGTGCTGCGGGCCATCTCACGGTAGAGATCTTCTCCGTCTTTTTCCATTTTCATGGCGTATTCCAAAATATTCATGTGATTTCTCCTTTAAAATCAGTATAA
>JAWODN010000098.1:0-3429 GCA_046483285.1 Candidatus Aminicenantota bacterium
TTCAGGTGTGGCTGAAGCGACCTTGAAGATTTAGCCTTCTGAGGGCTGTGTTTGAGGGAACCCGGCGAAGCCGGGCTGCGAGCATGTTTGACCCACGGACGGGGGGAGTTGCGCAGCAGCCGAAAACACAGCGCGAAGAATGGCGTTAAAAATCTGAAGGGAGCACAAGCCATACCTGAATCCCATATGCCATAAGAAAACGATTTTCTAAGGTATTGATCAGGATAGGTTATCCGGTGATTTCGGGAAGATCATCTATGGCTTTTTGAGGATCCGTCAGCAGCTCCACGGCAAGATTGGCTTGATGATGAGCGGCCACCCCTACCCTGGGAGCCATGAGCCCCCTCCCCGGCCGGGCGGAGGTCTGAAGGTCCCCCACCACGAAAAGGCGGTCTCCCACTTTCCGGGTTAAAATCCTGTTGGAATCCCCACTCCCGGCCACACCGGAAGCCGCGATACAATACACTTCAGGCAAAAATTCCCCCATCGCTTCTAATAGCATAACTTTGGCTTCAGCGTTATCGAAACATTCCACCACCACCTGAGCGGATGCAAAAACTTCCGGAATATTCACCTCATCCAGCTTGATTTTACTGCCTGCGAAACGGGTTAACGGTGTTATTCCCTCAATAATATTCTGCATGGCGTCGACCTTAGCCGTGCCGATATGGTCGAGGCAGTACTGTTGACGATTCAGGTTGGAAGGCTCGACCACATCGAAATCTGCTCCGATCAATGTTCCCACACCCATACGGGCCAGTGAAACAGCAACGGATGAGCCCAAGCCTCCCAGCCCGGCTATACCGACCACCGCCTTTTTTATCTTTTCATGCACACCGGGAGTATGGCGGGCCGTGAGCAGGGCTTCCAGTTCTTGGGGTTTGGGGATTTCCCCCCGTCTGATGAAAACGATACGGTCCCCGGCTTTGATTTTTTCTTGAGGAGGGCAGGGGCACCCGTTTCTTATCAAGATATCCGCGTCCGGCTTGAACCGCCGGCGGATGTCTTCCACCCGGCAGTCAGGACTGACCTTCTGCTCGATTTCATTTATACGGACGCCGATTGATTTCTTCAAAAAATCCGTCCCTCTATCGTCCTGGCCTATTCATAAAAAAATGGCGATGTTTTGGTCAATCGTTCATTAACTGTGACATTCATCATTTCTATAAAAAGCACAAACGTCACGTTTTGCCTTGCCGGTATTTCATTGTAATCGCCATTTTTTTACCCTGCGGGCGGGCCGGATCTCACCCCATCTTCCGGGTTGCGGCTCGTCGTAGTGAAGTGCCACGACTTCCTCGCCGCAACTCCGGCATCTGCGGCAATCCCGGCCCGTGAATAGGCCAGGCAAGCCTGATCCATTCATAAAAAAATGGCGATGTTTTGGTCAACCGTTCATTAACTGTGACATTCATCATTTCTATAAAAAGCACAAACGTCACGTTTTTCCTTGCCGGTATTTCATTGTAATCGCTATTTTTTTACCCTGCGGGCGGGCCGGATCTCACCGCATCTTCCGGGTTAACTTAAATGACGCGGCCCAAAATCCAGATGAAAGCCACGGCGGCCGCGGTTCCGGCATACACCCAGCGCGGCCGTTGAACCGTCAGGTTTTTACTGGCCATACCGATCCGGAATCCCACCGGGACCAGAAAAAGGGAAACCAACGCCACAATGCTTCCGCTGAAAAAGATATGATTGAGAACTTTACTCAGACCGCCGGCAACCCAGTATTCATAACGAATGACATAAGTGATGAGGAGGGCGAACAGTGCGTAACCTCCATATGCGGAAGCCGCTCCGGTCATTGCCGCCTGAGCGAACCGGCCGGCTTTCTTTTTCATGATCAAACTGGCGAACACATCAAAAGCCACGCCGAGTGCGAAAATTCCCAAGAGGTGACAGATAAAAGGAGCCGCATTGATCAGTTTAAATAAGGAAGCGATTCCGCCGATCACAGCTGAGGAACCGGGCTTATTGACCAGGCCCCTGGCGGCACCCAATAAAAAAAGCGCCCATACGCAAAGAAATATTGATGAATGGGGAATATTCATGGCGTACAAAGTGCCGCCGCCGGCCACTTCACTGATTCCCCAGAGAGAACCGAAAAACAATATCCAAGCCCAACTCTTCATATTCTTCATGGTGATCTCCTTCTTATTCCCAGCCTGACCTATTCATAATAAACGGCGATGATCCGTTTGTTTCTTTTCTTCGGGATATATAAAGTTTTCCTCAAAATGACATGTCCCTTTCATCGCCATTTCTTACCCAGCGGCCGCTCAGGCCCGTTCATCATCCAGGCTGGATTATTTTAAAAAAAAATAATTACCTTCTCTTCAGCCTCTGCCCCGGCACATACATAGCATGGGCCGTTTTTTAAGTTCACCACCCATTTATACCAAAAAAATTTCCAAAACACAAAATAAACCTTTGCCGCGCAAACCTCTTCATTTTCGCGGTATCGAGGGTCACGGCTTGGGAATTGTTTCCTTTTTTGGCGGAGAGGGTGGGATTCGAACCCACGATCCTGCGAAAACAGGATAGCGGTTTTCGAGACCGCCGCCTTAAACCACTCGGCCACCTCTCCGTTTTGCATTTCTTCTCTTCTCAAAAAAATCTTTCAAGATTGTACCGCATTCCGCAGCCAAAATTCCAGATCTTATTTCCGGAGTATGATTGGTTTTCTCAAAGGGGAACCGGAAAATCGAATGAATTCCGCCCCCCTTAGGATCGGCGGCGGCATAAATCAAGCGGCGAATCCTGGCATGAACCAGCGCACCCGCACACATAGGACAAGGCTCTATCGTCACATAAAGATCACAATCCGGCAGCCGCTGGTTTTGAAGATTCCTGGCCGCTTCCCTGAGAGCCTGAACCTCCGCGTGGGCGGTTGGGTCATTTAAAGTGATCCCGGCGTTCCAGCCTTTCCCCACAATCCTTTCGTTTTGAACCACCACCGCACCAATGGGAACTTCTCCCTTTTTACCGGCCTTTTCAGCCTCCGCCAAAGCCGCACGCATAAAATATGTGTCTTTCATGACATTCCATTTTACCCGCAACAGTCCGGCATGACAAACCTTTACCCGGCTTGCGGAAAATGACTTTACTTTTTCTTTAATCCGGGTGCCATTGACCTGGCCCGGCAGATGCGGGGGATGAAGAAGCGGGACGCCCCGTTGGCCCCCGAAAGGCTCTGGACCTCCTCGATGTGACCGGCATCGCAGGCATCGCACACGACGTGGGTCGCGTTGGCCCCCCGCCCCAGGATGCCCGCCCCGGTAAGGCTCCGGCGGAACGCCCGTGGCCATGCGGCGACCTCGTCGCCCGTGAACCTGGCCTCGCGCGAATCCAGGCGGTCCCAGAATAGATCCGCCGGCTCAGCCATCCGCGAACGCGCACCCCCACACGGACTGCCTCGGTCAGGTG
>JAWODN010000077.1:0-38724 GCA_046483285.1 Candidatus Aminicenantota bacterium
GCCTGAATTATTCATAAAAAAATTGCGATGTTTTTGCAATCCCTTTTTTATCAGCAATTAACATGATTTTTATTGAAAGTTCAAATAGAAAGTTTTTCATTTTCATATTTTTATTTTAATCGCAATTTTTTTACCCTTCGGGCGGGCCGACTCTCACCGCATCTGCTTTGTTGCAGGGCATTCGCAGTGAAGTGACGACCTTTCATTAATTCAATGTCATCCTGAGCGGAGCGAAGGATCCCGGACTGCTTCTAATTTGCAGCCCGTTATCCATATGGCCTGACGAAAGAACTCACAGATCCCTCGTCGCTCCGCTCCTCGGGACGACATTGAATTAAAGAATTGTCGTCGTCTGCGGCAATCTCGACCCGCGAATAATTCAGGATAGAAAATGACCCCGGCCCGGTCATCATCCGGATTTAATGAAAAAGATTCTTTATCTTACTGATAATCGTCTTATCCACTTCTTCCAGGTTCTCGCCCTGAGACTCAGCGAATTTCTTTAATAATTCTTCTTGTTCCTGGGATAATTTGGTGGGCGTATCCACATGGATCTGAACAAGAAGATCGCCTTTCTGGTGATTGCTGATATTCCGGATGCCTTTCCCTTTCATCTTTAAAATTTCTCCGGATTGAGTGCCGGCCGGAATATTCATGGTTTCTTTTCCATCCAGGGTCGGGATTTCTATTTTCGCGCCGAGGGCGGCTTTAGGAAAAGAAATATGAGTTTCACAATATAAATTTTGGCCGTCCCTTTGAAATATTTCATGCGGCTTCACCCGGATAGCCACGAACAAATCTCCCCGGGAGGCGCCTTGAGCTCCGGCTTCTCCTTCTCCGGAAATGCGCATGCGCATTCCATCTTCCACACCGGGGGGAATCTTGAACTCAACCGTCTTTTTCTTTTTGACTTTCCCGGTCCCGTCACAGTCTTTACAGGGGTTGGCAATGGTTTTTCCCGTTCCTTGACACCGGGGACATTCCCTGGCGACTGTGAAAAACCCCTGCTGATAACGGATTTGTCCTCTCCCCCTGCATTGGGGGCAATTGATCTTATCGGTTCCCGGCTTCATCCCCGAGCCTTCACAGACCGAACAATGTTCCGCCCGGTTTATCTTTATCGTTTTTTCAATCCCGGAAGCGGCTTCCTCCAGAGACAGCTCCACCTCAAGCGACAGGTCCTGTCCTGCCTGAGGACGGCGCCTTCTTTGTCTTCCTCCGCCGAAAATATCTCCAAAACCGAATTTGAAAAAATCCCCCAGAATATCTTCAAATCCTTGAAATACGGAAGAATCAAATCCGGAAAACCCCCCGAAGCCTTCTCCCTTTAAACCCGCATGGCCATAGCGGTCATATATGGATCGCTTTTCCGTATCAACCAGAACACTGTACGCTTCGGAAGTTTTTTTAAATTTCTCCTCAGCTTCAGAATTTCCCGGATTACGGTCCGGGTGGTATTTCAAAGCCAGTTGACGGTAGGCTTTCTTTATTTCTTCGGCTGTGGCGTTTCGTGATACGCCCAGAACTTCATAATAATCCGTATCATTCATTCCCAGATTTCTCCCGTTCTTCTTCAGATTCAGTTTCTTGAGTCCGCCGGATGATTTTTTTCATCTCTTCTTTACCCAATCCTGATGACGGCTTGACTTCCACTTCTTGTCTGTGACCGGTCGACATATCCACTGCAGAAACTCTAACCAATCCATCGGAATCTATTTCGAAAGTCACATCAATCTTCGGCACACCAGCCGGGGCCAGCCCGATTCCCACCAAATCAAAAACAGCGAGAGAAATATTTTTCTCAGCCTCTTCGTTATCACCCTGAAGAACATGCACTCTTACCCGTCTTTGATTATCTTCCACTGTCGTGAACGACATGGTTTTTTTTGTGGGGATGGTGGTATTTTTATCAATAATCCGGGTGAACCCTCCTTTTTCAGTTTCAATCCCCAGGGATAAAGGCGTGACATCCAAAAGAAGCACCAGATCGGTCATCTTCCCCTGAAGAATCCCTCCCTGAATGGTCGCCCCCATGGCCACAATTTCATCAGGATTGATTTTTTCTACCGGCTCCCGGCGGAAATAGTCCGCTATCATATTTTTTATCAAAGGCATCCGGGTCTGCCCCCCCACCAGCAGAATTTCGTCTATATCTTCCGGTTCCAACCTTGAACTGATAAACGCCTCTTCCATATAAGGAATGGTTTTTTCCACCAAATTGCGGGTCAATTGCTCTAATTTAGTACGTGTTAATTTCCGCTTGATATGATTTGAACCCGTTTTTGAAGAGCATATAAAAGGAAGATTGATTTCACTTTCCATGGTGAAAGACAATTCCCGTTTAGATTTCTCTGCGGCTTCCTTGATTCGCTGCAGAGCCAGTTTGTTTTGGGAGAGGTCTATGCCGCTTTCTTCTTTGAATTCTTCCAAAATCCAGTCGATCAAACGGTTGTCAAAATCCTCGCCTCCCAAAAATGAATCCCCGTTCGTGGCCAGCACATGAAAAATTCCATTTTCAATTTCCAGAATGGATATATCAAACGTCCCTCCCCCCAGGTCATAAATGACAACTTTTTGATTATCCTTTCTATCCAGCCCGTAGGCCAGGCTGGCTGCGGTGGGCTCATTGATCACTCTCAATACCTCTAAACCCGCAATCCTGGCGGCATCCTTGGTCGCCTGCCGTTGATGGTCATTGAAATGAGCAGGCACGGTAATCACACATTCCGCTACTTTTTCTCCGAGGTAGGACTCAGAGCATTTTTTAAGGTATTCCAAAATATGACCGGAAATTTCCTGGGGACTGATCATCGCGCCGCCCTTTTCAATCATCACATCCCCGTTGGACGCCCCTGCTAATCTATAGGGAACTCTTGATTGAATATCGCGTGTTGGCTTGGAATCATATTTTCTCCCCATTAATCTTTTTATGGCATAAAAAGTATTATCCGGATTTGTCACACTCTGGCGTAAAGCCGGATTTCCCACCATCTTTTCTCCAGAACTTGTGAACCCGACCACAGAGGGCGTCGTCATGAATCCTTCCAAATTTGGGATGACTTTAGGGCGGTTTGCCTCCAGACAAGCTACGCATGAATATGTCGTTCCTAAATCTATTCCAATAACCCGGCCCATAGCTTATTTTTCTTTCTTCGGAATTTTCACTTTCACTAAAGACGGCCGCAGCAGTCTTTCATGTATCATGTATCCTTTTTGCAGAACTTCACTCACTTCCGGTTCATCAACATCTTCCGCCTCTTCGCCTGCAAATGCCTGATGCAATCGCGGATCAAACCGTTTTTCCTCGATCTCAACCGGTTTGACACCTTGTTTCTTTAACACATCCAGATACTGGCGGTAAATCAGCTCAATTCCCTCCCGAAAACTTTTTCCGTTTTTCTCGCCGCCGCTTTCCAGAGCCCTCTCAAAATTATCCAAAACCGCCAGGAAATCTTTTAATATTTCACTTAAAGCATATTGGTAAAACTCGTTTTTTTCTCTTTCCATTCTCTTCCTGAGATTTTCATTTTCCGCTGCGCTGCGGAGATATTCTTCCTTGAATTTTTTGGCTTCTTCACGGGCTTCTTCCAACTCTTCTTTCATTTTTTCCAGATTTTCTTCTCCTGCTTCGCCTTCTGAGCCGCGGGCTTGAGAGTCCTCTTCCGTTTCGTCTTCGGGCGATGGGTCCTGGTCATTGAGATACTCTATTTCCACTTTGTTTTCATCCTGTTCATTTATTTTGTCTATATCCGTTTCGTTATCTATTTTCTTTTTCATGAAAAATTCCTCCTTGCTGTACTGAAATATTTCCCTTAAACACAGTCTTTCTGCGGCATTGGCAAGGGACGGCCGCAACCCATTATCTCTTACCAATTGAAAAGTATTTCCGCCTGTTCTTATGATTCTCCAAAAACGAATTGTGATGCTGCTGTTTATTGATCATAACTGAAGGTCTGGCTTAACTGTTTAGCGACACATTCCACCAGCGGAATAATTTTTTTGTAAGGAAGTCTTTTCGGTCCTAAAATCCCCAAACTTCCGAGCACCTGGCTTTCAGTTCCATAATGCGAAAGAATTAAGGAACACTCGGATATATCGGGAATATCCACTTCTGTTCCTATAAGAACTTTCACACGGTCCAGGCTGATAAATTCGGATAACAATCTTGCCAGTTTTGATTTTTCCTCAAAATTTCTGAACAGAGATTGGAGTCTTTCCATACTGAACAGCTCAGGTTTCTCCAATAATTTTGATGCCCCTTGCATAAAGATATCACTCCTGTCTGTCTCCTGCTGAAAGTACGCCTTGATAAGAAGAGATGTTTTTTCAAGTGTGTCTTCAAATTTCACCCTGTACTTCGGCATCTGTTCCATTAAATATTCTTTGACATGCTCCAAGGTCCTGCCGCTGAAATTTTGATTAATAAAATGGGACGCTTTATCCAGCTCTGTTTGAGTAAAATAAGATGACGTTTCCACGATCTCATTCACAACCAGGTTGGACGTGGTGACAAGAATCAAAAGAATCTTATCAGCGCCGATTTTTATAAACCGGGCATGCTTGAAATCTAAACGTGAAATCCGGGGGGATATGACAAATCCCATATTGTTTGAATACTCCGATAACATCTGAGAAGTTTTGCTCAAAAGAGAACGAAAATCAAACGGTTTTGTCTGGATATCATCCAATGAATAGGATACAGCATTGAAATCCTGGAAAGCCTCCTCCAGCAGATTATTGACATAGAACCGCAGTCCCATGTCCGTGGGAACACGGCCGGCTGAGGTATGCGGCTGCATCAGATAACCGGCTTCTTCCCACTTAGCCATAATGTTTCTTATGGTTGCTGATGATATATCCACATTACCCATGCCCGCAATCAATCCAGAGCTGACCGGCTTTCCGGTTTTTAAGTAAATTTCCACCGTCAGCCGGAAAATAAACTTGTCTTTTTCACTTAAATCTTCGGTCTTCAACTCTGTTCTCCTTGTGTTTTTATAGCATTTATGACAAAAAAAAGTCAACACGACACTAAGGAGATCCGGTTTATTCAGGCTGTTGTTTGTTCCGGATGATGAAGGGGACGAAATGATTATGGTTTCATTAAATTCAAGTCACTTAAAAATGCGGATCCCCGCGTAACCCACCACTTCCTGGTAATCACCGGTCACATCGCCGGAGGTTTGATATTGGACCAGCTCCGCTTTCCGGGCTCCCAATTCTTGAGCCGCTACCATCGCTGAGACCGTCGGTTGGAATCCGCACATGCTTATGTTGTTTTCCTTCACAACTTCATATAATTTTTTCGGCTGCAGTTTCAAAATTTCATCGATCGCCATAAAATCTTTCTTTTTCGCTGTTTCCTGGGACACTTGATGACTCATGTCCGTACTGGCTACAATCAAAACTTTCTTGCCGTAATCCTTAATACCGTCCGCCACCGCCTTTCCCAATTCCGTCAAGTCGGAATACTGGGCATAATAAGATATCAATATGGGAATTATTGACAATTCAGGTTTCAAATATTTTAAAAAAGGGAGCTGGACTTCCAGGGAATGTTCCTGGGAATGGATATCCGCATCTTCGGTTATCCAAGGAATTCTCTTCAGAATCTCCGACGCTGCTTGTTCATTTACCGGAATATCACCTAAAGCTGTATTCCAAATCCCCTCAGACATGACCGCAGCTTTATGTGTCGCGTATCCATGGCTGGGCCCGATCAAGACACACGTGTCCGGCAACTCAACAGATGAATAGACAGCTCCGGCGATCCGGCCGGAATACACCAATCCGGCATGGGGAGAAACCACCGCAAGAGCTTCTTTCTTTTCCGAATGGGGATCAATGAAACCGGAAACCATCCGCTTCAGCTCATCAGCCTTGGACGGATAAAAATAACCGGCGACATAGGGTTTTCTTTTCACGGTTCCTCTTCTCATTAAAATAAAACCTGACCGGAATTTTGTCAAATCTCCGTTTTTTTCACCGTTTCCTGAAAAGAAATACCTTCCCGCTTCATTTCCAACAGGATCGGTTGATAAATATCAGGAGTGACGGGAATATGAACTCCGGTTTTCTGTATGGAGCCTTCCAGCACCAACTTAGCCGCGGCCCCTACCGGCAATCCGACTGTCCGGGCCATGGCGCTGTGACCGCCCGGAATTCCGAAATCGAGTAAAGTCGATGTGATGTTTTCGCCGGTTCCGTCGGGATAGGAAACAGAAAAGCTGTGTTTCAGAATCACCATGTCCCTCTCATTCGGTTTATACCTGAGCTTTGCTTCCATCAAGTGCACCATCACGTCCAGTGGAGATCCTTTCCGAAGCGGCAGCGGTTTCTCAGAAAACAATTCCAGAAAGTCCAGGCACTGGATAAATGTGGAATCAGAATCCAATTCATAGGTGGATGCCAGTTCGGCTCGGATGTCACCGGATTCGCGGTTGCCGCTGACCCGGCGCACAAAATCCCGGCATGAAAACCCAAACCAATCCATTTCCTCTTCCCGTAAAAGCCCGGTGGATTGAGCCATATCCATGAATTCACACCATCCCGGATAACGGAGCGTTCCACGCAGCATGGTTTTTACCTTCCTGGTGCCGTAAAGATCGATATAGGAAAGCGAATTGCGGTTGGGATATCCCTCCAGTTCTCCGATATTCTCAACCGGGATGCGCGATGTGCTTTTAAACAGCCGTCGGGCGGGGACATGAATTTTACGGCCGTCCTGTAAATAATCAGCCGGATTTTTCCCGGCCAGTAAAACACCTCTCGGACTCCATGAGAATTTATAGCCAAAGGGATTATTGTTCGCTTCCGGAGCCGGAAGCCCCCCGCAATAAGAAATAAACTCTAAAACGTCCCCGTTGTTTTTCCCTGCCCGGTCAATGATCCTTTTGGCCTCCATGTGGTCCAGCCCAGGGTCTAAACCGATTTCATTTAAGAACAGAAGCCCGGAGTCTCTGACTTGCTTATCCAAGCTTTTCAATTCTTCGCTGACATAGGAAGCCGTAATTAAATTTTTTTTATTCTTTAAACAGGCATCCGCAATGCGGGAATGAAAAACATAAGGAAGCAGACTGATGACGATATCAGCGGAGGAAACAGCTGCCTGCAACGGCTTGTCTTGATGTATATCTAAGCCCACAGCTATTCCGGAGGGATGGTCTTTGATGAGTTTCTCCGCTCTCGCTGAATACTGATCAGCCAAAATCAGCTCAAATCCGGATTGTTTTAATAAATAATCAATCACCGGCGGAGCCACTGAGCCGGCCCCTAACACCAGGACTTTATATGGTTTGCCTGATTTTTTCATGACTCCATCCTCCTCTCTCCCGCCATCATCCAGACTGAAGGAATTTTTTTAAATACCGGTAATCCGGCGTGAAATCTCCCTGATACAGCACCGTCGCTCTCCGCAGCGGCCCCGGAAGTTCAATTTCCTCAAAAGGCTTGGAAAAATCACCGCCGGCGAGAGATGGAATAAAGGGCTTTAAGGCCTGGCTGAAAAAAGCTGAGGATTCTAAAGGAATTTCGGCGGGAAGGTTATCGATGGTCATCAGAGCAATCCCTTTACGCCGGATGTCATTTGTTTTTCTTTGTTCAATTGGGTCGTAAATATAGAAAGGCTCGTCAGGAGTGGTGGAATAGAAATTGCATTCCACTGAGCCGCCGATGTCGCAAGATATATCACCGATAACTTTCAACCGGGGCGAAGGCTCCCCCCTGAATAATTTTTTCAGGGATTCCCGCGTGATGAAACGGGGATACCGCGGTTCCCAATAAATGCAGTTGACCAAGGCGGTCAGGTGAGGAAGATATCGGTCAAATTGCGAGACATATTTTTCAGGATTTTGGTAGTAATCGGACAAGGAAAAAGAATCTTCGGGGCTTTTGGGCCGGACCATGTCCTCTTCCTTAAAGACAACTTTATATAAACGGTGAGAAGCAAAATCACCGCTTTCCATAAAAGCCGGCAGTTCAGAGGGCTGAATGACTTTATGGGGCAGCAAATCAAACAACTCCTGAGCCCCGGTGGAGGTTCGGCCGTATCCGGCGAAACCGATGATGACGGGTTTCAGCCCCGGATCAAGCCCGGAGTTGTAAATCTCCCATCCGATTTTTTTTATTTTTTCCTTGATTTCAACCAGGCTCTGGTATTTGAAGGGTTGATCTATCCGAAATAAAGGCGTATCTATTCCCTCCACCTTCCATTTTTGTCCCAGGGAATGGAGCACTTCCACCATTCCCGCTTGGCCGGCTTGAATGCCGAAAAACAAAAGCCGGCGGCCTTTGTCATCCGTGATTTTTTCATATTCAATCAAGGTGCATCCCCTGTCGCGCAACGTTTTCAGCATAGGCATATTTTGGGACTGGCCTTTGGTGGTATGGGAAAAAAACACATAAACCCGGCCTTTCATGATCAGCTCAACCGGAATTTCTTTCACCGCCAGTATCACTTTACAAGGAGACAAATCCTCCTTAACGCTCACCCCCTCCCTCCTGTAATCTTCATCCTCAAAAACCCGGGTTCTGGAAGGCTGAATTATAATTCGAACGCCGCGTTCCTGGATAAGTTCCCTGGAGTGAGAAGGAATAAGAGGAACTCTTCTTTCCCATATATTCTTGTCTTCCCGGCGAATGCCTATAATATTTTGCTTTTGTTTGTTATTCATCACATACTTCCCTTTCGAAACTGATTATGGCATAACAGCAAAGCCAGGGTCAATAAACCCGGGCCGAATCTCACCGCCTTAACAACCGCGTCCCGTGAGTTAATCATAGCTCAAGTGAAATACATATTCAAAATTCAAAATCCGCTCCAAGGGCGGCACGGCTCCCCTTCTGCCCAGCTGCGACCAGCCGCCTGGCGGCTGGTTGCGGTTGACCTGGATGCCATTATTTTCAATAATAAAAACCTGAGCCATCAAAGGCGTTTAAGGAAAAAACCATGATTAAATTTTTTAATACCCTATCCGGAAAGGTTGAGCCTTTCCAACCCCTTGTTCCTGGTAAAGCCGGGTTGTACACATGCGGACCGACGGTTTACGATTACGCCCACATCGGCAATTTCCGTTCCTATATTTTCGAAGATCTCCTGAAAAGATTTTTACAGCACCAAGGTTTTTCAGTTCATCATGTCATGAACATAACAGATGTGGATGACAAAACCATCAAAGGATCCCAACGTGAAAAGATTTCCCTCTCTGATTACACCCGGAAATACATCCAAGCTTTTTTCAGGGATATTGATACTTTGAATATTTCCCGGGCCGACCACTTCCCCCGCGCCACCGGGCATATCCCGGAAATGGTTGACATCATCAAGTCTCTGTTGGAAAAAGGATTTGCTTATCAAAAAGACGGTTCTTACTATTTCAATGTGTCCCGCTTTTCCCGGTACGGCCGGTTATCCAAAATCGATGTCGATCAGCTGAAATCCGGAGAAAGAACGGAATCGGACGAATATGCTAAAGAAAACGTTCATGATTTCGCGCTGTGGAAGGCTCCCAAAAAGGGGGAACCTTTTTGGGAGACGGACATCGGTCCGGGGAGGCCGGGATGGCATATTGAATGCTCGGCCATGAGTTCTAAATTTCTGGGAAACACCTTTGATATTCACTGCGGAGGTGTCGACAACATCTTTCCGCATCATGAGAACGAAATCGCCCAGTCAGAAGCCGCCTCGGGACAGCCGTTTGTCCGTTACTGGCTCCACTGCCACCACCTGATTGTGGAAGGCCACAAAATGTCCAAATCCAAAGGCAATTTTTATACGCTCAATGACCTGCTGGAAAAGGATGTTGATCCCATGGCTTTACGTTTTCTTTTGTTATCCACACACTACCGGAAAACCCTCAATTTCACTTTTGACGCCTTGGACCAGGCCCAAGCATCGGTGCAGCGCATGAAGGATTTCCTGTACGAATTAAACCACCGCACTTTTGAAGGGGGAATCAACAAAAACGTCACAAAATCAGTTGAAAACGCCAAGAAAAAGTTCGATTCCGCCATGGCGAACGATTTGAATATTTCCATGGCGTTATCTGCGGTTTTCGAGTTCATTAAAAACAGTTACAGGCTTATGCAGTCCAACCAAATCCGGGAAAAAAACGTGCGGGAACTTAGAGACGCCATTGACACATGGAATGAGGTGCTGGCTGTCCTCCCAGACAGAAAAGAGGATCAGTTGGAACCCCGCCTCATGGAAAAAATTCAGGCAAGAAATAAAGCCAGGGCTGAAAAAAAATACGCTGAGGCCGACAGACTCCGGGACGAGCTTCTTCAGGAAGGGATTATCCTGGAGGACACCAAAGAAGGGGTGCGCTGGAAAAGAAAATGAGGCCCTTCTTTCTAAGAAGCAATAACAGCCGGGAAATTAATTCTCCCCACACCCTGGGACGGGAAGGGGAAAAAATCGCTTTGAATCTGTTGAAAAAAAAGAAATACCGTATTGTTCAACAAGGTTTCCGGATGTTCCGGGGGGAAATTGATATTATCGCTTACGATGGAAAGGATCTGGTTTTTATTGAAGTCAAATCCCGCCGCAGCAGCAAATTCGGCTGTCCTGAAGAATCAGTGACGACCGCCAAACAAAAACAAATAAAAAAGATCGCCCGCGGATATTTGCATGATCATGATATTCACAACACCCCCTGCCGTTTTGACGTCATCGCCGTGACTTTTTTTGAAAAAGACATTGAAGTGACTCATTTTAAGGACGCCTTTCACTGAACCGGATGAAGTTTTTTTGCATTTTATCAATCGCGGTTTTATACTGGATTTTTATGAATAGGTCAGGATAAGGTCACAATAAAAGAATAAGGAGAACTCATGAGTAACGTAAAAAAAGGATGTTTGGTTTTACTGGTTATCGGCTTGACCGGGTGCTTATCTTTATTCGGTCAGGTCCCCCCGCCTGAAGATATTCTGGGATTCAAAGTGGGTGCGGATTATCATCTCGCCACATATGACCAAGCCGTTGAATATTTTCGAATTCTGGAGAAAAATTCAAACCGGATCCGGCTGTTCGATGCCGGAAAAACCTCCATGGGACAGGACATGATATATGCGGTCATTTCCCAGGCGGACAATTTGGCCCAACTGGATGAATACAAATCCATAGCCCGCCGGCTGTCCCTGGCACAAGGTCTCTCAGAAAAAAGCGCCCGTGAACTGGCCGGACGCGGAAAAGCCGTGGTCTATATCGACGGCGGGCTGCATGCCTCTGAATGCGCCCCTGCGCAGCATAATATCCAATTGGCTTATGATTTGGTCACCGGCGTTGATGAAAAAACCATGCGCATTCTCAATGACACCATTCTGGTTCTGGTCTTCGCCAATCCCGACGGGATGAACCTCCTGGCCGACTGGTATCATCAACACGTGGGGACTCCTTATGAGGTCTCTCCCATGCCCTGGCTTTATCACATCTTCGCGGGCCATGATAACAACCGCGACTCCTTTATAGCCAACCTGGTGGAAACACAAAATATCACGCATCTGGTCAACCAGGAATGGTTTCCGGTCATTCTGTACAATCACCATCAGACCGCTCCTTTCCCGGCACGCATCTGGACGCCTCCCAATGCTGAACCCACCAACCCCAATATTCATCCCCTGGTCGTCCGCTGGCAGAATCTGGTGGGATCCGCGATGGGAGAAGCCTTTGACGCCGAAGATAAAGAAGGCGCCATTTCCCGGATTGTTTTTGACAGCTGGTTTCCGGGATATGTGACCCAGGTTGTTGATTCCCATAATATCATATCTATATTGACCGAAACGGCCTTATACCGGTACGCCACACCTCATTTTTACACGGTCCGGGATTTCCCTGAGGAATACCAGGATATGACCATGTCCGCATTCTATCCCAATCCGTGGAAGGGCGGCTGGTGGCGGATCGGCGACGCCGTGGAATACTGCTTGACAGCTTCAATGGCGGTTTTAGACGTGGCCTCACGTTACAGGGAAAAACTTCTATTCAACAAATTCAAAATGGCCGGAGATGTGATCGACCGTTTTCAAAACGAACCTCCTTATGGATGGATTTTCCCGAAGGAGCAAAACGACCCCGGCAGCGCCGGCCTGCTTCTAGAAAGAATGCAGCTTTTGGGGATACAAATTTTTGAAAGCCAGGCGGAATTTTCCAGTGACGGCATCACATATCCCCAGGGAACCTATATCATTCCCGCCTCTCAGCCCTTCGGCCTTTTTGCTAAAAATATGTTTGAAGAGCAGGAATACCCCGATTTAAGGAAGTATCCCGCCCTGTGGCAGGGAATCATCCGGCCCGTCGAATTCGAAGGCGCCCCCCTCAGCTCATATGACCAAATGGGATGGACTCTGCATTATCAATTCGGTGTCCAGGCGACGGTTTCCCGCAGCCCCCTGGATATCCAGATGTCCCGGGTGGACAGTGTTGTTTTCCAAAAAGGCGGGATAACCGGAGAGCCCGGTTTCGCCTACGCCTTGGATCATAAGAATAACAATGCTTTTACAGCCATGAACCGGATTTTGAAAGCAGGAGGGCGCATCCTGTGGGCCAAACAGGATTTTTCCAGCCGCAGCCAAGATTTCCCTCAGGGAACAATCCTGGTTTTTTCCGGCAGTGTAGACAAATCAGTTATTGAATCAGCAGCAAAAGATTTGAATTTGGAATTCACCGGAATCGCCGGAAAACCTGACGCCGAAACCATGGAAATCAAGAAAACCCGGCTGGGTTTATATCAATCATGGGTTACGAACGCTGATGAAGGCTGGACCCGTTTTCTTTTGGAAAAATATGAATTTCCCTATAAAGTTCTGCACGACTCGGATATCCGCGCCGGCAAACTTCACCAAAACTACGACTCCATCATTATCCCCAGTTTCCGCCGCAGTGACATCATCACCAGCGGTCATCAGAAAGGAACGGTACCCCCTAAATACGCCGGAGGAATTTCCAACGACGGTGTTCTCAGCCTTCAGAATTTCGTTAATAACGGCGGAAACTTGATTTTCCTCAACACAAGCTGCAACTTCGCCATCGATTCGCTCAATCTTCCGGTAAGAAACGTTTTAGAAAAGGTAAGACGGGAGGATTTCGTATGCAACGGTTCACTTCTGCGTCTTGAATTCAATCTTGACCACCCCATCGCCTATGGTATGAGCCCGGAAGCCGCCGGAATCTTTTCCAATTCTTGCGCCTTTGAGAGTCTGCCTTCATACAAAGCCGAGAAAAAACCGGACAGCATCGCTAAATACGCAAAAGAACACCTGCTCATGAGCGGCTGGATTTACGGCGAAAAAATCATTCAGCAAAAAAGCGCTGTCCTGGATGTCCCCATGGGTCAAGGCAAGGTCATCCTTTTGGGATTTCCGGTTCAATTCCGCGCCCAGCCTTACGGCACCTTTAAACTGCTGTTCAACTCCATATTTTTGGGAGGGCGATGAAATTCACAAAAATGGCCGCGGCCGGAAATGATTTTATTTTGATTGACAACCGCCGAAAGCATGTCAGCGGCCGGGAAAAGGATTTTTTCAGGAACATTTGCCGGCGCCGTTATTCCGTCGGAGCTGATGGGGTCATCCTGCTGGAAAAAAGCTCACACGCCGATATTCTATACCGCCATTTTAATTCCGACGGCCTCCCGGCCGGAATGTGCGGAAACGGCGCCCGCTGTATCAGCCTTTATGCCTATAAAAAGAAAATAACTGAAAAAAGTCTTTCATTGGAAGCCGGCGGTGAAATCTACCAGGCGGATTGCCGGGGAAACTTTATTTCCGTCACTTTTCCCTATCCTCTTAAAATCGAACCGGATAAAAAAGTTTTTCCGGAATTCAGAGACCGGGAGGCCGGATTCATTTGGGTGGGCGTCCCCCATTTCGTGATCTTCACCGACGAGCTTGACCGTCTGGATGTTGAAACCGAAGGCCGGAAATACCGCTGTCATTCCAAGTTCGAAAAAGGAACCAATGTTGATTTTGTCGAAATCCTGGAAAAAAAATCGATTAAACTGCGCACTTATGAACGAGGGGTGGAAGCGGAAACAGAGTCCTGTGGAACCGGCGCCGTCGCCTCGGCGCTTTACGCCCACCTTCTTGAAGGCCTGTCCCCTCCCCTTCAAGTTTCAACCAGGGGCGGCATCCTGGAAGTTGAGTGGGACCCGGATCACAAACACGTATCGCTGACCGGAAAAGCTGAATTTGTTTATGAAGGGAGACTGACACCTATGGCGGCCCCGGCCCGTGAATAAGCCCGGCTGAGTTCTATTCCAAATCAGAAAAGACGGCGCGTGAAAAAATCAGCTGCGGCTTTAAAAACCCGCAGCCAATTATCATGAAGAAGGAACCCATGAATCTCATCAGGCAGGATCAAGGTTTCCACTTCCGCTTTTCCCAAAGCGCGCAGCCGGTTGATCATATCCACCGTCTGTATGAAATCAACATTCCGGTCGTCATCCCCATGTATAAACAGCACCGGAGACGTCCAGAAAAATGCATCGGCCGCCGGTGATGACTGGTAGGCCTGACTCATCAAATCATCTCCATGAATGTCCCATCCCCCTCCATTGCGGCGCCGCCCGCGCAAAGACCAGTCATGAACACCATGAAGGTCGACCCCGGCCGCGAATAATTCAGAATCCCGGGCTAATCCGAGAGCCGTCAGATAACCGCCGTAAGAACCGCCCCATAAACCGATTTTATTGGGATTCACTTCCGGAAGATTCTGCAAATATTTTCCTGCGGCCACAATATCCTGGTATTCTGAAGCCCCCCGCGGTCCCTGGTTGGGGGCTGTGCGGAAATCAAAGCCGTACCCGATTCCTGACCGGAAATTCACAGACAGCACCACAAACCCCCGGCTGGCCAAAAACTGGTTCATGGCGTAGGCGTTATGATAATATCCCCGCATATGCCACCCTAAAAGCATTTGTCTGATCGGACCCCCATGCATAAAAATAACGGCAGGATGCTCCCGTTTGCCCTTAATTTCCCGGGGCATAAACAGCTGGCCGTGAATCGTCCAGCCGTCCGGAGCGGTAAAGGTGATCTTGCGGGGAGTGACTAAGGACGGCTCCGGAAATCGTTCCGGTATAAGATCAGGTGCAATAAGCTTGATTTTTCGTCCTTCGGCCAAAACAGCCGGGGCGGCAGGCTGGATCGCTGTGGAGCAAAGAAAAACAATATCTTTGCCGGAGGAGGTCATCACCGGACTCCATTCAATCCCTTCCCCCGGAGTCAGTATTTCCGGAGTTCCGCCGGAGACATTCACTTTCCATAAATGGCGGCGATCAAGGTCACCGGAGTTTGAACTGAAAACAATTGTCTTTTTATCAGGAGACAAGGAGCTGTGTTCAACTTCAAATTCCCCGGGAGTTAAATCCAAAAGGCACCCGGTGGAAAGATCCAGGGAATAAAGATGCATCCATTTGTCATGCTCCGAGTAAAAAACCAGGTGGTCCCGGGACGCCCACCTTAACGTCTTTTCCGGGTAATACTGGGCGAATCCTCCGGTGGGGTTGGGAGATTCCCATACGGTTTCCGCCTGACCGTTTTCAATCTCAGCCGTCATGATTTTGAACAAACTTCCCCCCCTGAAAGAGACCTCTCCGGGAAAACGGATGAAAGCCAGCTTGAGGCCGTCCGGCGACCAGGCCGGGTAAGAATCCCGGTCCACCGAAGGAGATATCCATTGAATCGTCTTGTTTTGAAAATGATAGATTCCGATAAAGCTGTGATCCCCGCGGGAGCTGACAAACGCCAGCCTGTTTCCGTCCGGCGACCAGGCCGCCGGTGAATTTCGACCCCGCGCTTCAAAGAGAGGCGCAGGATCTTTTTCACCATACAAGCCGGCGATGAATATCCGGCCCTTCAGCTCATAAACCACCCTGTTTTCGACCGGAGAACACATAGGGCTGTGGCCTTCCCCGATTCTTTCCATTCGGCGGTTTTTCACTTGAATCATCCAAACCGCCTGCTCCGCTCCATCTGGATCGGAATTGGGATTGGGATATTCGCCGGCCCGGTTGGCTGAGCCCCCTCTGACAAACACAAGGATTTCTCCTTCATGGTTGAAACCTAATCCACCCAGTTCCCGTCCGTCATCTTCTTCGAACCCGGTGATTTTTACGGGGGAATAATGGGGACCGTCCGCCGTCCAGATATTGCGGATCCCCTCTTGATTAAAAAACCAGGCAGCCCTGTCTCCCTCGGGAGACACCACCAGGCTTGACGGGAAGGCATAGCTCATGATGTCGTTTAAAGAGAAGGGATTGGAGGGATTGAAACGGATTTGCGGGAAAACCAGCAAATTCAGTGCCAGCAAAACACCGGCTCCAATCAAAAGCTTTCTTGAGGCGACATTCATTGAATCCTCCTTATGTTAAAAAATGGATATTTTCATTTCCAACCTGAATGACCAGCGGGCCGGGGCCGCCGCAGGCGCGAGACGGCAGATGCGGTGAGATCCGGCTCACCCGCAGGCTGAAAAACCTGTCCGGTCCGTCCATTATTCTCAGAAACGCAGCAAACAAAATCCTCTCCGCTGGCGTTAATCAGCCGGAAAAAAATCAAGGATTCCATATTTCCTGACAAATCCTTTGTCCCGGCAATTTTGTTTTAAGTTTTTAATCGATTTTTTAAAAACCGGATGGACGGCATCCGGAGCAATTTCATTAAGGGGGATCAACACGAAAAGCCGCTCATGCATCCTGGGATGAGGAATGATTAAGCCCGGCCGGGATACAATCATATCTCCAGCTAAAAGAATATCCAAATCAATAGGACGGGGATGATGAAAAAGTGAGGGTGTTCTTCCCAGTTGGTGTTCTATGGCTTTCAATACCGCCAATAAACCCGGAGGTTTCAAAGAGGTATTGATTTCCGCAGCCATATTTAGAAACAGAGGCTGACCCGGAGCACCAACCGGTTCCGTTTCATACAGGGATGAGACTTTATTTATTGAAATCTTCCGGCTCTGCAAGCCCGTAAAAGCTTGAGTCAGGTTTTCTTCCCGGTTTCCCAGATTGCTTCCTAATCCGATGAAACAGTGCATTTCAAAAATTATACCGGCCCTCGCTTTTTTTTGTCAAATCTGGCATCATGTCGATATGAGTCAAGTGGAGATGTGGCGAATTAAGGAACTGATAATTATCCTTAATGAATTAACTGAAATTCTCCGCCGGGGAAACAACCGGGAATGGGCCGCCGTGTTCGAACATTATAAAGCGGAATCAAAGCAGATCCTTAACAATAAAAAATTCAGTTCCCATGAATTAAAAAACCTGGTCCGGAATATCCGCTGCGGCATCAAAGGCCCTCATTTCTCGCCGTTTCATATTGACATCGATGTCCCCTGCGAAGAACCGGAGATTTTCAAAGACTTCCTCCACTGCAAAACCCAGCTCAATCAAATTCTTGACGAGATGGACAACCGTTTTTTTGAATATATCAACTAACCCGCCCTGATTTCCTGTGACGCTGTTCAGCCGGGAAAAAGAAACCGGCCGCCGTTTAAGACTGGACAGCCGGTTCCTCACATCCGTCAATACAGGGGATCCGGTTTAACCGTCAAAGTCTGTTTCATCGCCTCTTCGCCGTTGACCTGAAGGATGATCTGGTAATCTCCAGGTACAACCAGGGAGCCCCGGCGCCGCCGGCTGTCTTCTTCTCCTTGCTCCCGGAGATCCCAGAAAGCCTTATGGAGCCCCGGTTTAGTTTTCAAGGCGATTTCCTGGATCAGTTCTCCGGCCGCGTCTTTAATCAGCATTTTAACAGAATCAAAGTCTTCCTTCAGTTGGTAATAAATATATCCGCCCACGGGAGGATTCGGCACACGGGCGAATTCGCCATACCGCTGGCCGCGCATCTCTTTCATATTCCATTTGACGATATCCTGGACTTCAAACAAATGGTTCGGCTTATTTAAGATCTCGTCCGTCATTTCCTTGAAAGGATAGATATCCATAATATAAATGCCCCGCCCATAGGTGCCCACAGCCATATCTCTTTCCCGTTTTTGGATATCGATACTCATCACAATCACATCCGGGCCGTCAGAATACATTTCCCGCCAATTTTGTCCCCGGTCCACACTGACATACAACCCATAATCGGTGGCCAGATAAAGCACATTCTCGTTATCCGGGTCTTCTTCGATGTCCCGGACCGGATTCATCATTTCCCGGCTTAAATCCGTCCAGGTCCGGCCCATGTCTTCCGTAACAAAAATATAAGAATTATCCTCATCATGAGTCCGGTATCCGGAATAAGTGACATAGCAGCGCTCCTTTTTATGGGCGGACGGTTTCACTCTGGTCACCCAATGATCATAAAGAATCCGGTCGCCTTGGATTTTTCCTTTTGGGCGGCCCTTGTCATCATAAAAGCGGGCGGTCAGATTGGTCCAGGAGTTCCCGCCGTCCGTGCTGACCTGGAGATTGCCGTCATCGGTCCCGGCCCAATAAATTCCGGGCGCCACGGGGGATTCCGCAAAAGTAAAAATCGTGGCGTACTGAAGATTGGTCAGCTTGGACTGAGCGATGCGTTCGGGGTCAGCCTTGGATAAATCCGGACTGATGGTTTCCCAGCTCCCGGGCTCTCCCCGGCTCAACGAGCGATGCACATGCTGGGAACAGACATAGACAATTCCCGGATTATGCGGAGACAATACGATGGGCGCATCCCACTGGTATCTCTGAGGCGGCTTTCCGGCTTCTCTTTCTTCCTGGGTATTGCGATAGGACAGCCGGATCCTTTCCCCCGTTTCCAGATTCATACGGGAAGAGTTTCCGAATTGACTTTCGAAATAAATATATTCCGGATTCCACCAGTTTCTTTCGACATAAAAACCGTCTCCGGAGGGCAGATAAATCCAGTCGGAAGGATAGACACCGTACACATTCCGGTTGCGTGAAGGCCCCATCCAGCTTCCGTTATCCTGGGTGCCGCCCATAACATTATAGGGGATTTGATTGTCGACGGCGACGTCATAAAACTGTTGTGCGGAAATCGTTTCTTTCTCGGACCAATGCTTTCCGCCATCCCAAGTTTCACTGGCGGCGCCGTCATTAGCCGAAAGTATATGGTCTGAGTCCGCAGGATCAATCCATATATTCCGCATGTCCACATGGGTTTTGTGCCAGCCGGTCCAGGAAAGATTCTTGAAGGTTTTGCCTCCGTCTTCGGAAATTTTCGGAATGACTTCGACAGCATAAAGGACGTCCGGATTGTTGGGGTCAACCTCAATCCGGCCGGCATATCCCGCCTCGATGACATTGATTTCCTGGCTTCCTCCACTGATCTTATACTCGGTCATCCGAGCCCAGGTTTCACCCTGGTCCTCAGACCGGTAAACCACCCCGGATTTGGTGACGGGCTCCATCGGCTGAAACGCTTTTCCATAAAGAACCTGAAGCACAAACCGGTTGAGCAGATGAGACCGGCCTTCACCTTCCTGTTTCTGTTCTTCTTTTTCCTCCTCTTCAGAGGCTCCTTTTGCGGCCGTAAATTTATCTGTCAGTATTTTTTCCACTTCCCTGATGCTTTTCATCATATCCTGGTCGTCTCGATAAATCTTTTTTGCCCGGCTCAAGAAAGCATTGAGATCCACTCCGGTTTTCTGGATGAAATCGTCTTGTTCGATAATCCGGTTGACTTTTTCCACCAGCTCTTTCTCACTTTCAGCTTGAAGAGGTTCAAAATCGATCATCTTTTTCAAAGAAGCCGGGATCGTATAGGATTTGAACTTATTAAAATAATAATCGTCCCGGAAAAGGCGTCCTTCCCGGTAGAGTTGGCGGCCTTTTCGGTCATCCAGGCCCAGATTGACTTCTTCATCCATACGGATATAGACAATATTTGGATCCTTGGGATAGATAGCAATGCCGTTCCAGCCGGTTTTTATGTCCAGGGGCAGGCCTTCGGTCAGCTTTTTCCAGGTCTTCCCTCCGTCGGTGGTTTTATAAAAGTGATTTTCAGGTTGGCGGTCGATAAACGTCCATGTCCTGCGATAGGTTTTATAAGCCCCGGCGATAACCACATCGGAATTACGGGGGTCCATCACGAACTCTCCGACACCCCTGTCTTTCAAGTCCAACACCTGGTGCCAGGTCTCCCCTCCGTCTTCGGTTTTATACAGACCCCGCTGGCAATCCGGTTCATTTGAATAAAGCTTTCCTTCCGCGGCCACATACACCACATCCGGATTCTGGAAATCGACGGCGAGTTTGGGAATGAAATATGATTCTTCCAAGCCGATATGGGTCCAGGTTTTGCCGGCATCCGTTGATTTCCACATTCCATTGCCGTGGGCGCTGGAACGCGCATGCAGAGGCTCTCCGGTACCCACATAGATGATATCCGGATTAGAAGGGGCCGCTTCAATGTACCCAATACTCATATTGCCGTAGTCATCAAAAATGGGCTCAAAACTGATTCCGTGATTTTCGGTTTTCCAAATTCCGCCGGACGCCGTGGCGACATAATAAACTTTGCTTTGGCCGTGAGGCACAGCGAAGTCGGTTATGCGGCCGGAAAAGGTGAAAGGACCGATATGTCTCCATGAAAATTGATTCAGATCCTCATCGGTTATAACTTGCCCGGAAAGTCCGGTTGTTTGGATCAGAAAAAAAATCAATCCCAACAAACATACCGTCCTCCAGCGTCCATAGTGAATTCTTTTGCTCATAATTTCTCCTTTTTTTTATTCAGTGCAAATCCGCACAAAGAAGAATTCAGCCTCACACTTCAATCAATTCAAAATTTTTCAGCATTCTCAAAACCGCAATGGTGATCCAGAGATGATCTTCCAATTCCGCATTTTTAAACCGGGCTTCCCAAAATCCATTGGGTTTTTGCTTGCGGAGCAGCCACTGTAAAGCCGGCTTTATGCTTTCATTCTCAGGAGAAAAACCTATTTTGGAGAAAGAATCGAGCCCGCTTAAAACATTTGTTCCCCAAAAGGGGTAGGAAAGATCTGTCCATCCGGCAGCGCTTTCTTGATCAGAGTAATGATCCGCCTTAAAAAAATGAGATAAAAGCAATTCTCCGGCTTTAATTGTTTCTTTGCGCTTTTTCCATTCAGGAGAGGCCGCTAAAGCACGCAGAACCATTCCTGTGACCCCCTGAGAAAAAGGTTTTGATTTATCCGGCTTAATGGGGGAAGTGCTTTCTTTTGACGGCCTGGTTTTGTTATAACGGTTCTCGAATATTGTTCTTTCCACGGTGCGGTATGGAATCGCCCATCCGCCGTCATTCTGGCGGTTTTTCATCAACCATTGAAATCCTCTCTCCACTTCAGGAGCATCTTGAAATCCAAAAAGATTGATGATCTCCAAGATCAAAGAATGATAAGTGGGGGCGTACTCATGGATATAAACACCCCGGAAATCGCCTTCTTTGGACTGGGTCGAAAACAAGTATTCCACCCCTTTTCGAATCGATTTGTCTTTTTTAAAGCATCCGAGATCATAAAGTTTAAAAAGATTGCGCAAGGTTTCAACAATCGAATGAGTTTTTTCCAGGGTGGGATGACCGGTATATTTTTTTTCACACCACGAGCCGTTTGGCCTTTGTTCTTCCAGAATACGAATCCTCTCTGCGTATTTTTGCAAATTTTTCAGTTCTCTTTCCACAGGAACTTCCAGGATATCTTTTTTCAACCAGAACAATATAGGCAAATTCCCCCGTGCCAATAAAAATTCAATCGCTCTGTTGATTCGTTTTTTCATTAATAATTTCCTTCATCCGGATTTTTCAGGATTAGGGATGATACATAAAAACTGAAACGGCTCCGGGTTGGGATTTTTGAATTGATGCTTTTCATTGGGTCTGATAAAAAGACTTTGTCCGGATTGAACCTGATATTCCACCCCGTTTTTGTCAACGGCGATTCCGGAACCGCTTTCGACCTGCACCACATGCTCAAAATCATGAGTGTGATAGGGGGTGTTCCCGCCGGTTTGAATAAAAAACCGCCGCATGATAATTTTATCCGAACCGTCCTCCGCATCGATCAAAACCTGTTTAGTCACACCTTTGATATCTTCCCCCCCTGGAACAGTGCTCTTGATTTCACTCTCTTTTTTGATAATCACGTCCATTCTCCTTCACTGCCGGCCCATATGATCTGATCTGCTCATCAAAAAAGACCATAAAAAACGTCTCACACCGGGGGCAACCTCAGCAGACCGTTTCCACGTCCGGCAAAAGAAGTTGCGGAAACTATAGATTTTATTCTATTTGTAAAAGCCCTGTCAATTTTTCCGCACATCGCACATAAAATATCTTTGGCTATCCAGCTTAATTTTTGTATAATTTTTTTCCAACCTGGATGATAAACCAGCCGGGATGGCCGCAGATGCGACGCTCAGGGGTAAGGGATACTCCAGCTGTGACTGCCGATGGAGAAAAACATGGAAAAATTGATTTACCTTGACAACGGAGCAACATCCTTTCCAAAGCCGGAGGAAGTTTACCGCTTCATGGACACATTCTATCGAAATTTCGGTGTCAATCCGGGACGATCCGGTTATGACCTCTGCATGGAAGCCGGTGAGGTGGTTGAGGAAACCCGGAAAATGATGACTGAGTTTTTCAACAACGATGATCCAGACCGGCTCTGTTTCGCCCACAACGCCACAGATGCACTCAATTTAATCATATGGGGTATTCTTCAGAATGGAGATCATGCTGTCACCACCACCCTGGAGCACAATTCTGTTATTCGCCCTCTATATCATATGGAAAAAGACCATGGCGTTGAAGTCGATCATATCCCATTTGATGAAAAAGGTTTTGTCGACCCCGATGACTTCAGGAAATCAATCAAATCAAATACCAAATTAGTCATCATAAGCCATGCCTCCAATGTCATCGGAACCATTCAGCCTGTAAAGGAAATCGGAAGAATCTGCCGTGAACGCGACATCATATTTGCCGTTGATGTTTCCCAGTCCGCGGGAAAAATCCCCATCGATATAAAAGATTCAAACATTGATATTGTGGCGTTCACCGGCCACAAATCTCTCCTGGGCCCGACCGGAGTCGGAGGATTATGTGTCCGGGAAGGAATCGACATCCGTCATTCCCGGGCCGGGGGTACCGGTGTGCGGTCCGCTGTCCGGACTCATCTGGATGAGTATCCTTACCGTATGGAATACGGCACCATCAATTCCGTGGGAGTGGCCGGGCTTCACAGAGGAGTTAAATGGATTCTTGACAAAGGAATTCACCATATTCATGCCCATGAAATAAAATTGACCCGGATGCTCAGGGACGGCCTTCGGAATATTGAAGGGGTTGTCCTTTATATTCAGGATGATCTTGCCGATCATATAGGAATATTGACCTTTAATGTTGAAGGAATGGAGGCTCTGAATACAGGCACCATCCTGGACGTGGATTACCATATCGCCTGCCGGACCGGGCTTCATTGCGCTCCCTTGGTTCACGAGCAAATCGGAACCGATAAAATCCACGGTTCCGTCCGTTTCGGAATCGGCCCTTTTAATACCGAAAAAGACATTCAAGCGGCCATCCAAGCTGTGAGCGAAATCGCCCAAATGCGAAGGTCTTAACAGCCTAACGCCGATTTGTCATTGCGAGGCTTGCGCCAGCAAGCCGTGGCAATCCCTTTCTGCCTCGTGAAAGCGGAACCAACCGCCAAGACGAAGCAGCAAGGGATCCCTCGGTGCTTCGCACCGCGGGATGACACACTCAAAGGCACGGCGTGCCCCGGAATGACATGCCCTTTGTCATTGCGAGGCTTGCGCCAGCAAGCCGTGGCAATCCCTTCCTGCCTCGTGAAAGCGGGGCCCGGGAGTGACATTGGGATCATTTTCATGGTTCGCGGTGTGTTATACTCATGATGAATTCATAAAGAATAAGTCAGATTAAGGCGTCGGCAACCATTTCGGTGATGGTTTTAACCTCAATGTTCAGCTTATAATGCTTATTCAGCTCCATGAGCTGGTCGATGCAATTATGACAGGGGGTGACCACAATTTCCGCTCCGGTCTTACGTATCTGTTCGGCCTTGATACGCCCGGCCTGCAGTCTTCTCTTGGCAAAGCGGGTCATCGCCAACTGCCCTCCTCCGCCGCCGCAGCAGAAATTCTTCTCCCGGTTGGGAATCATTTCAACGAAGTTTTTAACACTGCGGGAAAGGATTAACCGCTGGATTTCTATAATCCCCCCTAAGCGGACCAGATTGCAGGGGTCGTGCAGGGTGACTGTTTTTGAATTTTTTTCCGGATCCAATCGGATACGGTCTTGCCGGATATAATCGGCTATCACCTCAATTATGCTTTTTACTGGAAATGAACAATGCTTTTGAAGCCACTCGGGAGCTTCCCAGCGGTTGGAATTAAATCCATGGCCGCATTCAGCCAAGATCAACTCCCGGCAATTGAGTTTTTGTAAAGATTCCGTCAACCGCCCTGACATTTCACCGGCATCCCGGTCATTTCCGGAATACAATCCGTAATTGGTCACATCAAAATTTTCACTGGGAAAAGTCCAGCTTTCCCCAGCGGCATAAAACACTTTGGCCGCAGACGATATAGATAAAGGAAAAAACATGGCTTCCCGGGGATTGATGGTGTAAAGAAGGCGGCAATCCTTTTTATCCACCGGTATGGAAGCCCGGGGATCATTCAACTCATCCTGCAGCTCTTCTTCGAGCCATTCCACTGTTTCCAGCCAGTCCTCTTTTGTTATCCCCATGTTGTTGCCTTTTTCGAGGGCAGTGGTCACTGTCGACTGAAGACCGTCCGGAACCAGGCCAACGGCGGCCAAGGCTCCCCTGGCTGTTCGGATTAACCGAGGGATATTTATTCCCATGGTGCAGTTGACGGCGCAGCGCCCGCATAATGTACAGCGCCCAAATAAAATCTCCACCCATTCATTCACCGTTTCTTGTTCCAAGCAGTGAACACCTGATTTTCTCATCAATCGCTTAAACGCGCGGAAGAGAAGATTTAATTTGTACGCCGGGATATTACGGGGATCGGCTTCCGCAATGTAATAATGACAGGAATCAGCACACAAGCCGCAACGAGCGCAGGTTTGTAAAAAAACAGCATCACCTCCGGATAGATGCCTGATAAACTCATCACCGATTCTCTTGCGGGTTTTCTGATTAAAGCAGGACTGAAGATTCATTTTGACAAATAGACTTTCTTTTTAGGAGGATAAACTCCCCTTCGGCCGAAAAATTTCCCGAAAAGAACGCGTGAGTAAAAAAAGAAAAGACAGTGGCGTATTTTCCCCATAGGAATATATACCAGTAAAATAAAAGCGGAAAGATAAAAAAACGGCAATGCGGCTGATACCCAAGTATTCAAAAGAGCTGACAGCACAAAAAAATCAACCAGTAAATTAGAGATATAATCATCAGGTGAGCTGATTTTTTTCATATAGGAAAGGGAGGCTCTTTTTATAAGCAGGCCCATTCCGGCGGCTAAACCTGAGGCCAGAAAAATACGAGCCATGTCCGGAAAAATAATATCAACCGAAATCAGCCGCAAGGCCAACATAAAAAATGCGGTAAAAATTCCGGCATGATAAATTATCCCGGAAAAATAAGTGGGCAAATGTTTTTTTGTGCTCTCCTTTTCCCAAGGGGACATCCCTTTCCCGAATGCGTATAACACCCCATTCCGTGTTTTTCCGGCCGGGCGGGAATACAGCTGTTTGCTGCCTGACAAGCCGGCCTTTATTATCAAAACCCCAAGGGAAGCCATGGAATATACAGCGGCCAGCGCGACACTGTATTTAAGAACAGTCAGCATCTCCGGTCCCGGCGATCACACACAGCCGTCCGGTTTGGGTAAACCTGCGACTTTGCAGGCCCCCTTAGCCGGACCGGAAGGAAAAAGCTCAAAAATGCATTTCAGTTTGAAGCCGGTGTTTTTACACACCATGCGCACCATCGGCGCCAGTTTTTTTTCATTATAGTAATCACGGATATAATGAACAACTCTCCAGTGGTCTTCCGTTAACGGATCAATTCCTTCCTCTTGGCGGGCTAAAATTTCAGCCTTCTCTTGATCCCATTCATCCGGATTTGTCATAAATCCTTCTTCATTGACTTCAATTTGTTTCCCGCTGTCCTCAATAAACGGCATCTTTTCTCCTCCTTAACCAACAATTTTCAAGCCTGATCTATTCATAAAAAAATTGCGATTTTTCTGCAATCTCTTTCTTATCAGCGACAAAAATGGTTTTTAGTGAAAGATTATATCATATCCATCAAAATGGAAAAAATTTATTCCCGCAGGGAGTCATTTGGATTATCAAAGGAGGGGCCGCTGCAAGTGCAAGACCCCCGCATAACACAACACACCGAAGCAGGGCAATCCCTTCTGAACAGCTGCTTTGAATGTCTTCTATTCTTTATCCAGGTGATGCTTGATCACCCGGCCGTTGACGATGAAGATCACATCTTCACAAATATTGGTGGACAAGTCTCCGATTCTTTCCAGGTTGTTGGCGATCCGGATGAGGTGGAAAGCTCTTTCTATTGAAGCGGGATTGGAAGCGATATAGGTGAAAAGTTCTCTTTGGATTTGATCTTTGAGGTCATCGATAATCTGGTCGCGTTCACAGACATTTCTGGCCAGCTCCGCGTCCTCCCTGACAAAAGAATCGATACTGTCTTTCACCATTTGAATGGCGATATCTCCCATTTTGGGGATATCAATCAGCGGTTTAAGCTGAGGATGCTTAATCAAGTACAATCCGCTTTCCACAATATTCACCGCTTGATCGGCCATTCGCTCCAGATCATTGTTCATTTGGTCTATTCTCAAGACAATCCGCAGGTCTTTGGCCCGGGGCTGGTATTTGGCGATAAGGACCATGCACTGCTCTTCCAATTCAATTTCAAATTGGTTAGCCATAGGTTCATCCTGTTCCGCGACTTCTGTCAACAAAGCTTCATTTTTCTGAGTCAATCCCAAAACGCTTTTATCAATCATTTTTTCGACGAGACCGGCAAATTCAATCAGCCGTCTTTTCAGTTTGGTCATTTCATCGCTTAACATTTCTTTTCTCCTCCCGCACAACTGACTTTCACATGCCCGGGCCTTCCGTCTTTCAAATACATAGAGGTTATCCGAACTTTCCAGTGAGATATTCTTCGGTCATTTTGTTTTTCGGGATGGTGAATAATTCATCGGTGGGGGCGTATTCAATCATCTCTCCTATATAAAGAAAGGCCGTATATTGAGACACTCTGGCCGCTTGCTGCATGTTATGGGTGACAATGACAATGGTGTAATCATTCTTCAATCCTTCTATCAGTTCTTCTATTTTTTTGGTCGATATCGGGTCCAGGCTGGCGCAGGGTTCATCAAAAAGAATAACCTCCGGTTCCACTGCGATACAGCGGGCGATGCACAGCCTTTGCTGCTGACCTCCGGACAGCCCCAGCGCATTATCCTTAAGGCGGTCCTTCACCTCATTCCAGAGTGCCGCTCTTTTCAGGGATTCAATCACTCTTTCTTCTATCTTATGCCGGTTGCGCCACCCGTTTATCTTCAATCCGTAGCTCAGATTATCAAAAATACTTTTGGGAAACGGATTAGGTTTTTGAAACACCATCCCCACCCGCCGTCTTATATCCACCACATCCACTTTAGGGGACAGAATATTTTCATCATCCAAAAATATTTTTCCTTCCGCCCTTGTCTTTGGAATCATATCATTCATCCGGTTGAATAGCCGAATGAATGTCGATTTCCCGCATCCGGAGGGGCCGATCAAAGCCGTGACTTGATTGGCGTATATATTCAAATTGATGTTTTTCAACGCCTCATTTTTTCCATAAAAAAAATGGACGTTTTCAACTTTGATTTTTATTTTCTTACCCATCAGCTCCTCTCCGCCTCTGCCGGATAACAATCGCCGTTGCGGATATGGTTAAAACCAATGCCAGCAGAATAAAGGCACATCCGTACGCAATTTCCGTCTGCTGCTCCGGATGGGTTCCTTCCGTCATCAAAGCGTAAATGTGATAAGGCAAAGCCATCACTTCCGAAAAATAAGATTTGGGGAATCCCCGGGTATAAAATGTCGCCGCCGTGAACAGAATCGGGGCGGTCTCTCCGGCCACCCTTCCGATGCTGAGAATGACTCCGGTCATAATCCCCGGCGAAGCGGTGGGGATCACGATTTTTTTTATAGTCTGCCAATGTGTGGCCCCCACCGCCAGAGAAGCCTCCCGGTAGGACTGAGGGACTGCCAGCAAGGCTTCCTGAGTGGCGGATATGATCTGGGGCAAAACCAAAATCCCCAGGGTCAGACTCCCGGAGAGAGCGGAAACACCGAACCCAAACGCCTTGACAAAAATACCGAATCCGAACAGACCGAAAACCACCGAGGGAACCCCAGCCAGGTTATTGATGCTCATGCGGATCATGTTCACCACAATACTGCGGGGGGAATATTCCGTCAAATAAACAGCACACGCCAGACCTAAAGGCAATGAAAACAATATCGCCCCCATCACCAGGTACACCGTACCCACTATCGCCGGGCCGACTCCTCCTGCGGTCATGGCATCCTTAGGGACAGCAGTTATAAACTCCCACGAAATAACTTTTATTCCGCGGACAGTGATGAAATAAAGGATGGATCCGAGGAAAAAAATCGTAACCGCGATGGCGAGGAAAAGGACTCCGAATCCGGCATTTTGAGCATTCCGTCCCCTTTTCATTGTCCCAATCCCAGTTTCAGCCGGAACCGACGGCTGATCAACTCGGCAATAATATTAAAGGCGAATGTGATCAAAAAGAGAATCAGGCCGATGGCGAAAAGGGCATGATAATGAGTGCTTCCCACCACCGCTTCCCCCATTTCCGCCGCGATGGTGGCGGTCATGGGACGCACCGGCTGGAAAAATGTCTTTGGGATAACCGCGGCTCCGCCGGTCACCATCAATACGGTCATGGTCTCTCCTACCGCCCGGCTCATCCCCAAAATAATTCCGGTTGAAATTCCTGAAGCCGCTGCTGGAATCACCATCCGGGTGAGAGTTTGCCAGCGATTCGCCCCCACTGCAAAAGAAGCTTCCCTGAATTCTTTGGGAACAAAACTTAAAGCATCTTCGGAAATGCTGCACACAGTGGGCGTCGCCATGATCCCTAATATCAGACTGCCGGTGAAAGCGGTCAGGCCCACCGGCAGATTCAGCCATTCCTGAACGGCAGGCGCAACAATCACCATGCCGAAAAATCCGTAAACGATGGACGGTATTCCCGCTAACAACTCAATAGTGGGTTTGAGAATAGCCCTGGTCCGCCGGCCGGCCAATTCATTGATAAACAAGGCGCTTCCCACACCCAGAGGCACACAAATCGCCACGGCCCCCGCAACCACCCAAAAAGACCCCAAAATCAAGGGAAGGATCCCATAGGCGGCGTCCTCATGGGTGGGATACCAAGAAGTCCCCCCGATGAATTTAAAAAAGTTAACCTCCTTAAAAACAGGCGCCCCCTCCACAAACAGCGTAATGGTGATCCCAACCAAAAAAAGAAGGGAGGCAAAGGCCAGGAAGGAAAAACCATATTTGTAAATACGTTCTTTAATCCGCCTGGCCTTTGCCGTCATTTTATTCTACTCTCTCTTTGTCCATCCGAACTATTTGAAAGTAATGAATCCTTGCTTTTCCACTATTTTCTGTCCGTCGCCGCTCTGCACAAAATTGAGATACTCAGCAACCGCCCCCCTGGGTTTGCCGTCAGTGTACATGAACAGTTTGCGGGCCAGTATGTAGGAGCCGTCGACCACATTCTGCACGGCGGGCTCAATCCCGTTGACATTCACCCCTTTGACGGCATCAGATAGATATCCCATTCCCACATAACCGATGGCGCCTTTGGTTCTGGAAACGGTCTGGGCCACGGCCTGATTGGAAGCCTGAAGCAAAGAGTCCGGGCGAACCTTTTCCTTATCCAAGGCCAGGTCATTAAAGGTTTCAAAAGTTCCGCTGGCGCTGTCCCTGGAAACGACTACGATCTTTCCTTTTTTTCCGCCGACTTCGCTCCAATTGGAAATTTTTCCTGTATAAATATCCTTGATCTGGTCTTTAGAGAGTCCGGAAACCGGATTGTCTGGATGCACGATAACCGCAATGCCGTCCAAAGCCACCACATTCTCGTGCAATTCCACTCCGTTTTCCTTGGCCATTACGTACTCTTTGTCCTTGGCGGGCCGGGACGACGCGCCGATATCAGCGGTGCCGTCGATAACGGAAGCGATTCCCACTCCGGAACCGCCGCCCTGCACGGAAATATCGATATCAGAATGCTGATTCATGAAAATCTCCGCACTGGCCTGGGCGATGGGAAGCACAGTGGTGGACCCTTTGATGGTGACGGTTTTGGCCGCGAAAGCAAACCCGCCTGCCAGCAAGACAACAGCGGCGGCAGCGGCCATGACATTAAAGAACAGTTTGTTTTTCATTAATCTCTCCTTTTAAATTAATTGAATTTTAAGAAAAAGGTCAAGTTGACATAGATGTCGGCGTCGGGCGTATCTCCGAACTCCGGTTCATCATAGAACGCATACTTGACATTGGGAACCAGCCAAAAATCCTTTAGAATCTCAAAGCTGACACCGGCGATAATCAAGTTGGTCTTGACATAATCAGCCATAGGAATGTAAGAAAGCCCGCTTCCCTTAAAACCGGCTTCCCACCCGTCGCCCATGGTTTTATCGTACCGGGCGATGATATCCACACCGCTTCCCGCGGAGAAGACGGCGAATCCGGAAAAAATGCCGAAATCCCACCCCTCTTCAGGGGCACTGACATGCTTATTGGCGTAATGCAGACCGAACCGCCCCCAGTTTCCCTGGTACCCGGCAAAACCTTGATACACATAAGAACTGACGTCGTTGACTTCGGTTTCATAGTCACCGTAAACTTCCAAAACCATGCCTTCCAGCGGTTCAAAGGTCAGAGCACCGTACAGCAATTTTCCATTGTTGGTTTCACTCTTATTGGAAGATCCATTTCCGAACATCACCATGTAGGATACGGACAGGTCGAAATTTCCTTTCAGCGCCAAGCCATGATCCCGTGAGGATCTTAATTTGAACAAATCGATAGGGGTTTTTTCCAAAGAGCGATAGCCCCAGAAATCTTCAATGGTTTTCCCGAACGCTGGGGGTGAAATCACTCCGCCCAGGATGGCGTGATCGCCGAATGAATAGCTCAAATAGGCGTCTTTAACCACTGGAACCATCTTTTCTTTGCTTGTGAAATCGCCCGGAGAGTCCATTTCAAACCGCAGCCGCATTTTAACATTGTCGGACAATGTGTTGTTATAGGTGAAATAAATCCGGCGAAACCAAAGTCCGTGGCGGCCTTCGTAGTCTTCCACATTATTGCCGGCCACATAATAATAGTCGCCGAACATTTTGCCCTTGAACGAACCTTGAGCTTGTGCTGCACCGCATAAAACCGAGACAGCCATCAAGGCAACCCATACTAAACATAGTCTTTTCAATTTTTCTCCTCCTGAAAATATTTATTTCATGTGCATTATGATAGAGAACTGTTAAATAGAGATAATAATCATGTTAATTTTTGGTTAATATTTTTTGACCGGTCTTCCGGAAAAAGGATGAATGACGGCTCCCTCGGCCACGAGGATTCGGTTCACAAGTCATTACCCATGGCGGCTTCTCTCGCTTTTCTCGCACGTCTCGCCCTTTTCGCCTTTCCCGCTTTTCTCGCCCTCTTCAGACCAGATAGACTAGATAGACGAAATGGACTGTTTTTGTCATTTTCGAACTAATGGGCCAGGCTTGACTGACCGATGAGCGGGCCGGGATTGCCGCAGATGCGAGGCGCAGGGCATGAAGCTGTGGTCCTTCACTGCGAATGCCCTGCAACAAAGCAGATGCGGTGAGATCCGGCCGGCTGTCCACGTCGATGCTCCCGCCATGCCATTGAATGATATGCTTGACTATGGAGAGACCTAAGCCGGTTCCCCCCAAACGCCGGGACCTTGATTTATCCACCACATAAAATCTTTCAAATATTCGGGGCGGTTCCAATATCTCGGCGTTAAACATGTAAGTCATCCTGTACATGGAAAAAAGGAGGCCGAAATGGCAATACAGACAACTTATACCAAAGCGCGCGCTCGTTTGGCATCGCTGATTGATGAGGTCTTGAAAAATCGGGAAGTTGTAATCATTCAACGACGTGGCAGCAAGGATGTTGCCATGATAGCTGCCGATGAACTATCCGGCATACTTGAGACGGCCCACCTTCTTCGATCCCCTGCCAATGCAATTACTAAGAAAACTAAAAAATTTTAAAAATTCCCTTGACACATCAGCCAACCCGTGCATATTATGGAAATTGCAGCTCGCGCAAACACAATTACGAAAGCAAATGAATAAAAGGTACATCCTTTGTTTTATATTTTTGCCGCCAGTTTTTTTCCTTAGTCTTCTTTTCTATTCCCAATGTAAAACGAATTCCATGCCGGAAGGCAGACATATTTTTATTGATGGCGGCTCTCACCAGGGACAGACAATCCGGGCGTTCGAAAAAAGCTCCCTATTTTCCGATTATGACTGGGACATATATGCATTTGAATGCAATCCCCTGCTTGCCGAAAGGCTGCGTTCCCGCTATTCAAAGAGAGACGATGTGATCATCATTGAGAAAGCCATGTGGATTCACAACCAGGGGCTTGAGTTTTACTTCGGGAAAACCGATCTGGGCGGCAACGTGGTCAAGAACCGGTACACGGCCCAGAAGAAAAAGAGCATTCATGTCGAGTCGGTTGATTTCGGAGACTGGCTGAAAGATAATTTCGATATAGAGGATACCGTTTTTATCAAGTTTGATATTGAGGGCGCGGAATATGCCATTCTGGATAAAATGTTCCGGGACAGGAGCATTCGGTTAGTGGATCATCTTTATTTAGAACTTCACAGTGCGATTATGGACAACTTCACAGAAAAAACAGACAAGGAACTGATAGAAAAGCTTGAGCGGGCAGGCATTGCGGTGGAAATAAAGGAATCCGGTTCAAAAGAGGGAGATTATTTTTCACGTTAATTCAAATCTATTTTCCCTCTCTCCGTTATGATAAGCTAAGCTCAACATGAATAAGGGGAAACACACATGAAAATGAAACGAAGTATCAGTCTCTTGTTTGTGCTTCTTTAATCACAGCGGGCAGATAACGTGTCACTGAACCGCCCCGGTTTTTTCGGAGAGCATATTATATGACTCCTATCCCCATTGTGGAAGTCATTTGAGCGTTGTAATACAAGGCTTCGAACTCGGCAGGAGGAATATATCCGATCGGTTCAAGCAGGCGCCGGTTGTTGAACCAGTCGACCCAATTGAGTGTGGCGAACTCCACCGAATCCCGATTGCGCCATGGTCCCTGCTGTCGGATGACTTCGGTTTTGTAAAGACCAATCACCGATTCAACCAAGGCGTTATCATATGAATCACCGACACTTCCGACCGACGGTTCGATGCCCGCTTCAGCTAACCGTTCCGTATAGCGTATCGAGACATACTGAACACCCCGATCACTGTGGTGGATAAGACCGGCTCCGCCGCCGCGATTATAAAGCGCCTGTTCGAGCGCATCAAGTGCAATATCGGTTCGCAGAGAGCTGGAGACCTGCCAGCCGACGATAAGTATGGAAAAAACATCAATAATGAAAGCAGCGTATGCAAATCAAGGCCATGTCGCGACATATGTCAAGTCCGCCACCCACAACTGATTGGGACGATTCGCCTTAAACTCTCGCAGTACCAGATCGGCCGGTTGAACGGCGTTGTCATCGGATACAGTCGTCTTGAACTTCCGGCTTCGAACCGCTCCCTGTATCCCCATCTCCCGCATCAGCCGTTCCACTGTGCACCGCGCTGCCTCTATCCCCTCGCTATTCATTTGCTTCCAGATCTTGCGTACCCCGTACACCCGAAAGTTTTCCTCCCATATCCGCCGAATCTCTACGCGAAGATCTTTATCACGCTTCTTGCGCGCGCATAGCCGTCCCGGTTCATCCCTGAAACCTTTCATCACTCGTCATCCCAAAGCAAATGCCCCGATCGCATTCAACTCTCCTGACCCACCGCCGCAGTGTCTCTGGCGAACACCCCATCTTGGAGGCAATCGAGTTGATCGTCTCCCACTGTTATCCATACTCGGATCCCTGCGTAAAGACCATCCGAACCGCCCGTTCCTTTAATTCCGGTGAATCCCTGTTTCTCTTTTCCATTTTTTTACCCTCTCACACATTTTTCCTTCCGACAATCCCGGGGCGGTTCATCCATTATTTTGAACCATTTCTTCTGGAATATGAGAACCGGTATGAAAGACACTTTGGTCACCTGCGTCCAATCATCCAGGAAGTGATAGATAAGTACTTGGGCTGCGGCAACCCAAAGTGTGGATTTGCGCGGATCAGATGTCCTGATTGCGGGAGAACCATGCGAATTGTCTCATTTATTGAAGATCATAAAGTCACAGACAAGATCATCCAACACCTTTGACCACGGTGAGATTAAAGGTTATAATCCCGACTGAATTTATAAACTTAAAAAGACAGGCGGAGCGATCATGAAAAAGAATAAGAAAAATCCGGAATCGAACACAGGAAAATTGAGCAGAAGATCATTTTTGGGAGGCTCTTTGGCGGCATTCGCGGGAACCGGTTTCAGCCGCTATGAAATTTTCACTGAGAGAACCCGGGATCAAGCCAAGCCGAAAATCCAGGAATATCGAACTTTAGGCCGGACCAGATTTAAAGTTTCGGATATCGGATTCGGAAGCGGTGAACTGGCTGACCCTGCTCTTTTAGAAGCCGTCCTGGATTCCGGAGTTAACTATATTGATACGGCAGAAGGGTACCGGAGGGGCGGTTCGGAGAGGATCATTGGAAGGGTTATGAAAAACCGCGACCGGAAAAAGGTTTTTATTTCCACCAAGCTGGGAGTGCGGGAAGACGCGACCGAATCTTCCCTTCTTGATCAGGCCCGAAAATCCCTCCAGCGTCTTCAGACCGATTATATCGATTGCCTGATGATCCACGCTCCCCCTACAGTGGAGCGGTTGAAAAATGAAGCATTCCATAAGACAGTGGCCCGGTTAAAAGAGGAAGGCAGAGTCCGCTTCTGCGGGGTATCCAACCACGGGTCTCAATGGAACGAAGTTCCGCAGACCATGCAGAAAGTGCTTCTGGCTGCAGCTGATGACGGACGATTTGACGTTATGCTGTTTGTTTACAACTTTTTACAGCAGGATCAGGGCCGGGCCGTGCTCAAAGCCTGCACCGAAAACAATATAGGCGCTACTCTGATGAAGACCAATCCGGTGCTTAATTATGTTGAAGTCAAGCAGCGGATGGATGAAGCTCTCTCTGAAGGGCGGGAACCCAGAGATTCTCAAAAGCGGCTTTTGTCCCGTCTTAAAGAAAGGGCGGACGCAGCCGAAAAGTTCAAACAAAAATACGGTCTGGATGGATATGACAAAGTCCGGGAAGCAGCGGTTCGTTTTGTTTTGGACGATTCCCGGGTGAATACCGCTTGCCTTACCATTAAAAACTATATGGATCTGGAATTTTATATGGGTTTATCAGGAAAAAATTTCGGTCCTCTGGAAAAAAAGATGCTGGCTTCATACCGGGAAGTTTTCGGTCCCCTGTACTGCCGCCACGCTTGTCATCAATGCGAATCCCGGTGCCCCCATGGAGTTCCGGTAAATACCATTATGCGCTATCAGCAGTATTTTACCGGACAGGGGAGGGAAAAATCAGCCATGGAGAAATACGCATCCCTTCCTTCCCCCGGCGCGGAAATATGCCGGTCCTGCAGCGGCTCCTGCGAAACCGCCTGTCCGTACGGAGTACCCATACAAGGGCTGTTGGTGCTGGCACACCAAACTCTCACCTTGATTTAACTCAAAATGTCAGCAATGCCGCATAGGTGACGATTCCTTTCCATAGATGCCCGATGCGGAGATTTTCATCCGGCTGGTGCTGATTGTTGTCGTGATTGGCGATGGTCACGCCTATGATGGGAGCGTCTGTAACTTCCGCGAATAAATAGATGTGAAGCGAGCCGTCCAATGTAGGCAGGAGGACCGGCTGTCCAACGGTTTTCTTCCGGAAGGATTGGATTATCTTTTGTACCAGAGGGTGGTCCATGGAAGTCCGGTGGGCTTTAAGCCGCTTCCTTTCCTCGATACCGCGCGATATAAGGATGGTTACTGCGCATATCCGCGTTCGGTTCTCTCTGAACTGTGTGTCTGCGGCAAAGAAATTCTTATGAAATATTTAAAGGCAGCAACAGAAAAAAGATATCACTCCAGGCATCATTGCAGTGATCCGGTCATTCGGAAGCCGGATAAACTTCCATCCTTTATGTGGAGCTCCACATAAAGGATGACATGTGAAGCATTTAATTATGTGAAGTAGCCATCACATCAATATCCCAAGTCTATAGTTTTTAGCCTGTTACAAAATAAATATATCTAAAAGCACTTTACATAATCCTACCACATGGGGGATCCTCTTTTATGCCTGTTCAGGGCAGAAAGGAGGTTTATCATGTTTCTAGAAGATTTATTTAAAGAGCCATCTGCAATGGCCCGGTTTCGCACTCCGCCATTGGGCTCTGAGATGGACACTTTTTATGAGTGGCTGCACCGTCAAGGGTTCAGACGGCTTCGCTTCCCGAAATCTGCGAAATCCGAGAATACAGTGTAGAAGGTGATCTTCAACGGATCTTCACAAAGGACAAAAAACTCAACACTTTTACCATCAAGAAGAAAAACGCCGCCATCTCCACCATTATCATCCGCGACTGGTCAGGGCCCTGTTTTGTGTGGCGGAATGGATATCTCATAAACAGGGTTATGATTCATTTGAACAACTCCCCAACCAGGGATTGGATCCTGGATTTTTATGACCCTAAAGGCCGCTTCCTATGTTCCTATCCTCTTTAAAAAATTCTGAAGCTGGATCATATCGACAAAGACGGTCATCTTTATTTCGTCCAGCGACTTCCGTTTCCGCAGGTGATTAAGTCCCGGCTAGATATAAATCTCGAACCCGATTGATAACTAATCAGACTATTTATTAGGCTTCGAATATAGGCGACAGAGATTTTGAAATTTTCTCCAGTTTTTTTGTTTCTTCAGGATTTATCTTCCGGACCCGGGGACCTAATACAACTGCTAATTTGTAGAGGCCCTCATTGCTGGGAGGTACAGCCGCGGTTACCCCCTGGGACAAAGTCCAGTTTAAAGCCGGCCGGGCCAAGAACGGATCCGTAACCGGCTCATACCAGCACTTAGGATAGTCCTCTCTCTCAGCCCCATCGCTCCACTTCTGCTTGGCCATGGCTTTAATGGCCAGGATTCCCATATTCCGTTTTTTCGCCTCATCCAGAACCTTTTGGTCGAAATTTCCCTGAAAATGGCAGGTGAAATTAACCGGATACAGCAATGTATCAAAATCAAAATTCCGCATGGCATAAATGGCGGCCTCGTCACTGTGGGCCGAAAAACCCAAATAGCGAATTTGTCCTTTTTCCCGGGCTTTGAGAAAAGCCTGTATAGCTCCGTTTGAAGACAGGGCCGCTTTTGCGTCTTTTTCCACATCGGATACGGCATGCAGCTGGTAGAGGTCAAAATAGTCGGTCTGCATACGCTTTAAGGACCGGTGCAGTTCCTCTTCCGCTCCTTTTTTATCCCTCTGAGTGGTCTTGCAGGCGATAAAAACCTTTTTCCGGTACGGTTTGAGCGCAGGACCCATCTTCAGTTCCGCATCCCCATAAGTCGGAGCCACATCAAAATAATTGACTCCCCGGTCTATGGACTGACCCACAATCTTATCGGCCTGTTTGGCTTCCATGCCTTTAAGGACCATTCCGCCCAAGCCAATTACGGATAATTTCTCTCCGGTTTTTCCCAAAATCCGCTGGGGCATTTCCTGGAGATTATTTCCCTCAAATCTCCATTTTTTTGCTGAAACGGGATAGCTGCCGGCCAAAACACCCCCGGTAGCCAAGGCACACGATTTTATAAAATCCCGTCTTTTCGGTGACATTTCACCCTCCTTATTATTATCCAGTCACACTTTGTGACTTGTTTTCTCTCCGGAACTCTGACAATTCCTCACGAACGATATTCCGTATGGTCTCTTTCAAAGGTTCTTCTTTCGATAGCATAAATTCTCTAAGCGCCGAATTAATGAGGGTCTGGTAATTCCCGCCGCCGGCCTAGTGGGACTGAAGCCTAAACCAATCCAGAATATCATCGTCGATTCTTATAGTGATTCGTGTTTTCCCCTTGGGAACGTCAAACACCGGACCTCTTTTTCCATTCCGGAAATTATATTCTTTTTTCATGAAACTAACCTTTATATTGCCTTATTTCTCTCGGGGTCGCTTTCCTTGCGGATATTATTCGAATTTTTCCTCCCCCGCTTTGTATACACAATAACAAGAATACGGCGAGAAGAATCCGTGCCGATTGTAATATATCGCATCTCTTCTAGGCTGGATTATTCAGTGCGCCGTGAGAAGGCGCGAACCTTCAGTGGGAGACAACCCCACCCGGCAAAGGTCGCTCCAGCCGGAAGCAATCGGAGTGAAGGTGGAGGCGACGAAATCTTCAAAGCCTCTGATGAAGAGGGTCGCATGGCGACTTGGCGAGTATGCAGGCCGTAATGAGAATGAACGCTGAGCAGGCC
>JAWODN010000148.1:0-7324 GCA_046483285.1 Candidatus Aminicenantota bacterium
GCTAGAGTGCGGAAAGTAATAAACGGATATACGAATTAACGAATAACGAACAATGTCACCATAATGAAGGATTTGAGTTATTTCACCTTCACAGCCACAGTGGCGGTTCCGCCACGGGTCGAGCGGACAGTCACGGTCGCTTCTCCCTCCCCCTTGATTTTCCAGGAAACCGTCTTCGAGCGCTCCCACGGTCCCGTGGTGAAGAAACGGTCCTCGCCGTCGTCCTCAAATTCGCCGGCGAAAAAACCGATCTCCGCGGGGTTTTCTCCCTCCACAAGGGAAAGGCCCTCTGAGAGTTCGATGGCGGCGGCCGCTGGCTTGACGATTTTGACCCGGTAGGCCTGCTTCAGGGCGTCAGGAAGGAAACCCTCGTTGGCGACAGTGACGGTCAGTGTCACGGTCCCGTCTTCATTCCGGGCCGTGCGGGCGTTCTCGACGGTGATAAGGGGAAGCGAGCGGGCCAGGAGCATGTTGAACCGGTGCTGGGCTTCCACGACCTTGGGCAGCCAGACCGCGGGCGGATTCTGGGTCCAGAACTTCCTGACGAATCCGCCGATTTCGACCTCGCCGAGCTGGGGATGATGGTAAGGCTTCCAGTTGACGAAGATCTCCTCAAAACCCGGCTCGTTGTCGTGGAGCCAGAGCTGATCATAGACGTCGATCTCGCCGTCACCGTTGTAGTCGTCCATGAATCCGGATCTTCCCCACAGCTCATCGCCGTACCAGATGCTGCCGTACTGGAAGTAGCCGAAGTCCGGGCCGTGTCCAAAGAGCGGGCCCCAGCGGGGTTCTTCCGGGTCCCGGGTGCGGAAGTCCAGGTAGACATCGCCCGCCCTGTCATATCCGCTCAGCTCCTTGCCGCGGGCGTCGAGATGCCTGAAATAGGAAGCGTCCATGGGATACATGGATTCATCGGTGGCTGACGTGGACGGCGGCCTCAGGTGCATGGGCACGGACGTATCCATACTCTGGACAACGGAGATGTTGGGGTGGGTGACCAAAAAAAGAAACATGGACCGGATCTCGGGTTCAGAAAGAGGGTACTCCCCCGCCCCGAACTGGGTCCATCCCATACCTGTTTCCTCCGTCATGGGACGCCAGGCATGAGTGTAGTTCCGGTGGAGGTCCAGTCCGCCGATGCCGTCTGAGTTGATCCGGCCGTCGCCGTTGCTGTCCAGGCCTTCCGGGTGAAGAAGATAATCCCCCTCGCCTTCGCCGGCGTGCTGCATGATGCGGGAATCTTTGGGATCCTTGATATGCGTCCCCTCGCCGGGACCGACATACTGTCTCATTTGAACGATATGACCGTCTCCGTCGAGATCCTGCTCGATATCATCGTCGGCATGACCGCTGTTGTTGTTGTCGACGGGGCGGTTGGTGGAGCGGTTTCTGAGAACCGTGTTGAGGTAGAGCTCGGATCCGTCAGGGTTTTCATTGGGGCGGACAAAGTAGGCCCGTGTATTGAGAAGACGGGTGATTTCAGGGTCGCGGCCGTATTCCATGAGGAGCGTGTGGGCGAAGAGCATGGCCGCCGGCACGGTGGTGACCTCACCGGAGTGGCGGTTGGCCGAGACAAGCATCGCCGGTTTATGCGGAGCGGGACCGGTCTTTTTGTTGGTGATGGTCATCTGCCAGATGACCCGGCCTTCGTGCGTTTCGCCGGCGGGATAAACGTCGACGAGGTGGGGGAATTCCTTGGCCCACCTGTCAAGCCAGTAAACCACCTCGTCGTACTTGAAATAATGCTGGACATCGAATTCACCGGGGACAAGCGGGTGGGTTTCCTTGTAATCGTACCTGTAGACGGTGATGTCGGCGACACCTGGAATGCCGCGGCGGACAAGGAAGGGAATGCCTTGCTCCTCGGCGGAGGAGTTGACGGCCGGTTGGGTGGTATCGTCATTGGGAGCGGCCGGTGCCGCCGGTGCAAGGGCCGGCGCAACGGCGCCGAAAAAGAAACAGAAGGCCGCAAACCACAAAATCTCCCTGGGTTGTGTCATGGTGATCCTTTCTCCTTTATGTTTATTTTGATTTTTATGTTCATAATTCATGCGTTTAAGCGTGTGCGCGGGAGGGAGGGAGCTGTCCGTGACCTCAGGGCACGGGAGAAGAAAATCCGGGATCACCAGGATGGCTGCCGGGAACGCCGGTATTGTTATCCCTTACTTTATTTTTCCTTATTCCCCGAAACTCCAGTGCCTCTCTCCATTCCACAAATCCAAATATTTTTGATTTTACTGATATCAAGGCTGAATTGCAAATCAGGAAAACCTGCTCAGTTGATTATCCTCCGGAATTTTGACATAGTATTATTTTCGAAACATAATCCGAGTGAGGAGACTGGACATGGGCGGATTTTTTGGAGTGGTGTCCACACAAAACTGTGTCAGCGATCTATTTTTCGGCACTGATTATCACTCCCATCTGGGACCAAAACGGGGCGGATTGACCGTCATGGATGGATTTTGTTTTCAAAGGTACATCCATAATATTGAAAACTCCCCGTTCCGGTCGAAATTTGAAGATGACATCCGGAAAATGACCGGGCGTAAGGGGATCGGGGTTATCAGCGATTCCGATGACCAGCCTCTTATCATCAAATCCCACCTGGGGAAATATGCCCTGGTCACTGTCGGCCTGGTCCGCAACGCCAAAGCTCTGGCGCAAAAGGCTCTGGATGAGCGGGGGGTGCATCTCGCGGAACTGCGGGCCGGTGAGATCAACCAGACGGAAGTGGTGGCCACTCTCATCAACCAGGAAAAATCCTTCACCGACGGCATCCGCCGGGTCATGGATTCGGTGGAGGGGTCCTGTTCCATGCTTCTTTTAACCGGCGAAGGCATATATGCCGCCCGGGACAAACTCGGCCGGACTCCCATTGTGGTTGGAAAAGGGGAAAAAGGAATGGCCGCCGCCCTGGAAACCTGCGCCTTCCCCAACCTCGGCTTTCAGATAGACCGCTATCTTGGGCCGGGTGAAATCGGTCTGTTGACTGAATCCGGCTACAGCGAAATGAAACCCCCGGAAGAACGGCTCCAGATCTGCGCCTTTCTCTGGGTCTATTACGGTTTCCCGGCTTCCCATTACGAAAATATCAATGTGGAAGTGGTCCGCAACCGCTGCGGTGCGGCCCTGGCGAGAAATGAAACCATAGAGATCGATTCCGTGGCGGGAATTCCGGATTCCGGCACCGGCCACGGGCTGGGTTTTGCAATGGAATCCCACATTCCCTTTAAACGGCCTTTTGTCAAATACACCCCCACCTGGCCGCGCAGCTTCATGCCCCATAACCAAAAGATCCGTGACCTGGTGGCGACTATGAAATTAATTCCCATAAAAGAGTTGATCCGGGGAAAGAAACTTTTATTCTGCGAAGATTCCATTGTCCGGGGAACCCAGCTCCAAGACACCATCCAGCGGCTGTTCGCCATCGGCGCCCGGGAAGTCCATATGAGGCCGGCCTGCCCGCCCCTGATTTATAAATGCAAATTTCTTAATTTTTCCCGCTCCCGCTCGGAAATGGACCTGGCCGCCCGCAAGGCCGTCGCCGGCCTGAAAGGCGCTGAAGCCGCCCGGGGAGAAGATGTTGACCTCTCGGCTTACACCCGGTCCGGCTCCCCGGAGTATGAGGCCATGGTGGACAAAATCCGGAGGCGTTTGGGACTGACCAGCCTGCGCTACCAGCGGCTGGAAGACCTGGTGGACGCTATCGGCCTGTCCAAAGACAAGCTTTGCACCTACTGCTGGGACGGCGCGGAATAAAAATCAATCTTAAAATATTCTCCTCAGCCCTCTGCAGTTTCCTGATGTTGTTCTTCAGAATCTGAGGATTTTCAGCAAGCACAAGTCATTTTTCTTTTGCCTGACCTATTACTTGGCCTGATCTATATCTTAGAAAATCGTTTTCTTCTGGCCATGGGAGCGGGCCGGATCTCACCGCATCTGCTTTGATGCAGGGCATTCGCGGTGAAGGACCACAGCGTCATACCCTGCGCCCCGGTTTCCCATTCACTCTTTGACCGGATGACGTCCGGTCTTTATAATGATTGCAAATGAGAGATTTTATTTTGAAGCTCACGGCCCTGGGATGGCTTATGGTCATCTTGATTTCTCCGGCTTCAGGACAGTTTTTTTCCTGGGGCCAGGATCCCGCCGGTATCCGCTGGAAGCAGATCCGGACGGACAACTTCCAGGTGATATTTCCGGAAGATTACCAGCGGCAGGGAGCTTTCGTCGCCGATGTTCTGGAATATGTGTATGACCGGGGATCCAAAAGCCTGGGCCACCGGCCCCGGAAGATTTCCGTGGTTCTGCACAACCGGACCGTGGTTTCCAACGGCTTCGTCAGCTGGGCCCCCGCCCGGCTGGAGATGTTCACAAATCCTCCCCAGAATTTGGGGCCCCATAACTGGCTCGAGATGCTGGCCGTCCATGAATTCCGTCATGTGGTCCAGATAGACAAGCTGAACCAGGGAGTGACGCGTCTTTTATCCCTGCTGTTGGGCGAACAGGCCGCCGGAATCGTCCTGGGCCTCTATGTCCCCCTTTGGCTGATGGAGGGCGACGCCGTGGTCATGGAAACGGCTCTCACACCCGGGGGCCGCGGCCGGATGCCGGTCTTCGAGCAGGGCCTCAGGACCCAAATTCTTGAAACCGGCGGCTATGCCTATGACAAAGCGGTTTTCGGTTCTTATAAAGACCACACGCCGAATTATTATGAATTGGGATATCACCTGGTCGCCGCCGCCCGCATCAAGTACGGCCGCGGTATTTGGGATAAGGTCCTCGATAATGTCGCCCGCAAACCGTGGAGCCTGGCCCCGCTTTCCCAGGGATTGAAAAAGCACGCCGGAGTGAATGCGGTGCAGCTCTACCGGCAAACTGTGGATTTTCTCGATTCCGCCTGGAGCAAGCAGGACCAAGGACAAACCACCACACCCAGCCGGATCATGAGTCCTCCGGCGGAACTGTATACTCACTACCGGTGCCCGGCTTTGCTCGACAAGGGGACAGTGATGGCGTTAAAAACCGGATTGGGGGATATTCCCAGGGTAATCGCCCTGGACCCGGACGGAACGGAAAAGGTGCTCTTCACGCCGGGCCTTTTCAACTCCCGGGCTTTTTCAACCAACGGAAGGCTGATTGTATGGAGTGAAACACGGAGAGATCCCCGGTGGGAACACCGGAGCTGGTCTGAAATCCATTCCTATGATTTGCATACGGGCCGAACACAAAAGGTCAGCCGGCGCAGCCGGTACTTCGCTCCGGCTGTATCTCCCGACGGCCGCATGATTGCGGCGGTGGAAACCACCAGCGGAAACGAGTACCTGCTGGTGGTGCTTGACCCGCGCACAGGCGAGGAGATCCGGCGCTTCGCCCCGCCGGACAACGCCTTTTTGATGACCCCTTCCTGGCACGAAGACTGCGGAAGCCTTGCTGCCGTTGCACTCGATGAGAACGGCAAACGCATCGTTTCGCTCGATCTCGAGACGGGCTCCTTTGAGACGCTCTTCCATGCCGGCCATGTGGAGATTTCCCGCCCCCGCTACATCGGACCCTGGAAAATCGCTTTCAACGGCGCGTTTTCAGGCGTGGACTGCATTTATTTCCTGGACATCCGCACCTTTGAAGTCCGGCAGTTGATTTCTTCCCGTTTCGGGTCTCTGGATGCCGTTGCCTCAGGCGACGGCAAAACGTTTTTTTGGTCCGAATACACCTCCCGGGGCTATCATATCGCTCAAGGTGTTCCGGCCCCCGGAGGGGGGCCGGTCCTGGCTGATATTGAAGACCGGTCTCCACGGCTCCATGAGGTGATGGCCGGGCAGGAAAGCGGGCCGGTCCGGCGCGCCGATGTGCCCGCACATGAGCATGAAGTGATGCCTTACCGTAAAGCCTCAAATCTGTTCAACATCCACAGCTGGGGCCCGTTTTCTCTTGATCTCGATAATTTAGAAGGAAAACCCGGGGTTTCCCTTTTCTCCCAGAATATTTTGAGCACGGCTTTCGCCGTATTGGGTTACGAATACGACCCGAACGAACAACTGGGCAAATACCGCCTCAACGCCTCCTACCTGGGACTGTACCCGGCTTTGGAAGTGACCGCCGAAACCGGAACCCGGAGGTCCCGGTACCGCGATACCCACGGCGGGGAAACCCCGTTCTTGTGGCGGGAAAACACCGTCAAGCTGGGCGCAAGCGTTCCGCTGTCTTTCCGCAAAGGGCCCTTCTTTTCCGGGATCACCCCGTCAGTGCGCGCCGGTCTCATTCAGGCCGCCTCCACCAAAGACACTCCGGCCTTTTTCAGAAACAACAGCGTTCAGACCTTGGAGTATCGCGTCCTGGCTTACCGGCAGGTCCTGTCCGTGAGGCGCGATCTTCGGCCGCGGTGGGCCCAGGTTCTGGATTTGAATTACCGGCACGGCCCCTTCGGAAAAACAAATATGGGTTCGGTGGCCTCAGCGCGTCTGGTCGGTTTTTTCCCCGGCGTCCTGGCCCACCACAGTCTGCGTCTTTCGGCGGCTTATCAGAAACATTGGAGGGGGGACATCCGTGAAAACACCATCAATTATACGTTCCCGAACCTGGTGAACTATCCCAGGGGTGTCACAGGAAGGCAAGACGACCGGCTGTATTCTTTTTCCGCGGATTACGCCTTCCCCCTGTTTTACCCCGACTGGAGCCTGCCCCCGGTGCTTTATTTGAAGCGCGTTTATGCCAATGTGTTCATCGACCATGCCCGCGCCGGAAACCGGGAGCGGCAGCCGGACGGAGATTTCCGCGATCTGAAGAACTCCCTTTCTTCCGGGGGAATCGACCTGGTCGGCACCATGCATCTCTTCCGGTTCTTTGCGCCCTTGGAGCTGGGGGTGCGAGTGATTTTCCGCCCGGAAGACAGCACGGTCCGTTTTGAATTCCTGGGAAGAATCAGTTTCTGAGGCCAGTCTCTGACACCTATCTTTGAGTTGAAAGCGTTGGCTGCGTTTGTTGCGTTCTTTTAGTCTATCTGGTCCATCTGGGTTTATCTAAGTCTTCTCAGTCTTACCGGTCTTTTTAGTCGGCTCGCTGTGCGAGTGTTACTAGTGTCATGTCAACTATGATGGTAATAATCGAAGAAAAAGAAAGGTGGAATCAGGAGTGAAGCTCCTTCCACTTCAAAAAAACCTGCTCCGTCAGGAGAACGTCCTGCCAGCAGTAGGCCTTGAGTTCTTCCAGGCGTCCCTCTTCCCATAATTTGATTGCGTTCTCTCCGGTGCCTGATTTCCCGGCAAGGCCGTAGAGTTCTGCCATCTGTTGGAGTCCGACTCTCCTGGATGTTACATGCTGG
>JAWODN010000024.1:0-8364 GCA_046483285.1 Candidatus Aminicenantota bacterium
TTTTCCACAATGTAATCCGCAGGGAGCTAATCTTTCTTTAATCCGGCTCTTTCCATAAATACCGTCTGGGCTTTTTTTGTTGTTTGAATTCATTAAGGGATCCCCCGGTGCTTCACACTGCGGGATGACACACTCAAAGGCACGGCGTGCCCCGGAATGACAGACTCAAAAGTGCTCCGCTCCGGGAATGACATTGGGATCATTGTCATGGTTCTAGTGTGTTATACACATGATGAATCAAAAAAACAATGGCAATGATCCTGAAAATTGTAACCTTTTGGTTAATAAAGAGTCTTTAATAGTGACGAAACCAAAAAAGGCGAAAAGACTGTGAACGATACGGACATCATGAGTGCGGTAAAAAAAGGTCAGGTTGAAAAACTGGCTGTTTTATTTGAAAAACATCATTTGAAACTGTTCAATTTCTTTTGGCGCTTGACCGGCAACAGAAATGTGAGTGAGGACCTGGTACAGGATGTTTTTATTAGGATCCTCAAATACCGCTCAACCTATAATGGAAACAGCCGTTTTTCATTTTGGATGTTCCAGATCGCACGCAATGCCCATTATGATTTTTTAAGGAAACATAAAAACCAAAATCATTATTCCCTGGACGATCAGTGGCGGGAAACCACCAGCAGAGTAGATTCCCCGCAGGACCAGACCGTGTTAGGTCAGGAAATTGATCTGCTGCAGCAGGCTTTATCCAAACTGCCGGTCAGAAAGCGGGAGGTCCTGCTGCTCAGCCGGTTTCAGGGAATGAAATACAAGGAAATCGCCGAACTTATGGACTGCCGTATCGGCACTGTCAAGGGCCATGTCCACCGGGCCATGAAAGAACTGAGAAAAATATACGGCGAATTAGCCAAGGAGACAGCCACATGAACTGTCAAAAAATACGCGGATCCTTTATTGACTTGTTAACCGGAGAAATTAGCTCCGCCTTGCGCAAAAAGATTCAGGCCCATATCGCCGAATGTGAATTCTGCAGGGCGGAATTCAAGAACCTCCGTGAAATCTGGTTCAGACTGGGTGTGATCCCGGATGAACCGCCTCCGGAATCCCTGCGGGCCCGCTTTTACACCATGCTGGATGAAGCCCGCGAAAAAGCAGTGTCCGGCCAGTCCGCGATCAAGACGCATGGTTTTTTTGAAAAATGGATAGAGCGATTTTGGCCCCGCCACCCCGCTTTTCAGTTTGCGGTCAGTCTCCTGTTTTTGATAGTGGGATTGACAGCCGGATTCCTGCTGACCTCCACACAATCCCATTCCGCTCAAATCGAGTTCCTGCAACAGGAAATGGCACAGATGCACCGGATCGCCGCATTCTCCCTGCTCAATCACCAGTCGCCGGGAGAACGCCTGCGTGGAATCCATATGAGTTGTCAGCTGGATTCTCCGGATGACAAACTTCTGGAACAACTGTTTTTCGTTTTGAATTATGATTCCAATATCAACGTACGGCTGGCCGCAGTGGACGCCTTGTATCTCTTTCACCTCGATCCCCGGGTCAAGAAGAAATTGACCGAAGCCCTTCAGCACCAGGATTCACCGCTGCTGCAGGTGGCTCTTGTGGATATGCTGGTCAGCCTCAAGGAAAGACAGGCAGCGGAATCCCTGCGTATGCTTCTGGAAAGAAATTCTCTCAACCCGGAAGTGGAAAAAAGGATTCAAGACGGACTGAAAAAACTCATTTAACAAGGAGGGCAAATGAAAAAAAAAGCAAAAAATCAATCCATGCCGGTCCTTTTGGCTTTATTCTTAACCGCCGTGTTTACGCCGGGCTTTGCCCGGGAAAATTCCGTGGACCGGGCCACGGTACCCTTCAGCAATCCTTCTCAGCCGGGAACGGTCAAAGTCCAGGTTTACCGCGGCAGCATCACAGTCCAGGGATATGACGGTCAGGAAGTTATCATCGAAGCCGGATTGCGGACAATGAGAACCGCACCCAGAGACCGCAACCCCAAAGCCGAAGGCATGACCCTGCTGCGGGCCAACACCACCGGCTTGACCATTATGGAAGAGGACAATGTTATGACAGTCGGGACCTTGTCCCTCCACCAAAGTGTGGATATTTCGCTGCAGGTCCCCCGCCGCACCTCGTTGAAGTTGAAGGCTTTCCAGGGAGGAGACATCGTGGTTGAGAATGTAGCCGGCGAAATCGAAGCCAATAACCACGGCGGCAGCCTGTTGATGAGCGGTATTGCCGGGTCAGTGGTGGCGCATATCTTTAACGGCGAGGTGAAAATTGTATTCACCGGCATCACTCCGGATAAACCCATGTCGTTTACTACTTTTAACGGAGATATTGACGTGACCCTGCCCGCCAACGTGAAAACGGACGTGATGATCAAGTCCGTGCGGGGAGATATATACAGTGATTTCAAAATCAAACTGAACCCCCTGCTGGAAAAATCTGAAAGAGCCATGGGAATCAGAAGCGCAGTACGCCGCCCCCGGATTCCCACCGGCGAATACTTGACCGGCACCATTAACGGCGGCGGCCCGGTGTATCAGTTCGAGAGCTTCACCGGCGACATCTTCATCCGCAAAAAGTAGAGGCGCAAATGTTAAAAAAAGTTTTATTATCAACTGCTATAGTCGTTTTGGGATTGATTGCAAAAGTCAGCCCTTTAACGGCACAGTGGGAGCCCATTCAATATAAAATGGAAATTCGGGTTGACTACCGGGCAGAGAAAATTTTTGCCGATTGTGAACTTGTGGTTAAAAACAATTCGACAGAACCAGCCTTTGAACTTCCTCTTATTCTTTACCGATTGTTAACAGTCACATCAGTGAGGGATTCACTTGGCAATAAAATCCCATTTGAGCAAAATGTCAAAACCGTTGACGGCAGCCCAAGACTTCAGGTAAATGCTGTGACTGTTAATTTGCCCCGAAAAATTATTCGAGATGAAAAATACAGGATTCATATTTCTTATGAGGGATATATTTTTGGTTATACGGAAGGAGTGGGACCTTATGTGAAAGAACGTATAGAAGAGCCTTTTACAATTCTGCGCCAAGACACACATTCCTATCCAACTCCTGCCAAACCAACCCGTGAATCGATGCGAAATGTTGTTTTTCATTCATATAGCTATTCAGCAAGCATTACGGTTCCTGAACACCTTATGGTAGCCAACGGAGGAACTTTGGTGACTAAGTCCAATCATAATGGAGAAACAACATTTACATATAATAATATTAAACCCGCCTGGAGAATGGATTTTGCCATTGCACCATACGAAACCATGGAAAGAGATGGATTTAAAATTTTCTTTTTCCCGGAAAACAAAGAGGGTGCGGAACGTGTCTTGACCGTTTCAAAAAAATGTTTTGAACTTTACACCGAATGGTTTGGCGCTTTAAAGGATTTTCAGAATTTTTCCATTATACAAATCCCTGAAGGTTATGGTTCCCAGGCCGACGTTACCAGCATTCTTCAAACTGCTGAGGTTTTTGCTGATGCAACTCTGAATCGTTTGATATACCATGAAATTTCCCATTTATGGCATCCCAAGGAAACCGAGCCCTTTCCCGGTTGCCGATGGAATGAAGGTTTGGCAACATTTCTGGAGTATCTTACAGCTCAAGAACTCGATAACAGAGAAAATCTTTTGAACAGGGCAAGTGAATTCTTCACAACCCGTTTTGCCGAAGTATGTCCCGAAAATCCCAATTGCAAAGAGATTCCTTTGATTGACTATGGCAAATTGGGTTTAACCGGATTCTCTTATTCTAAAGGCATGGTTCTCTTTCATGTTTTATATGAGCTTGCCGGCCATGATTCATTCATGAACCTGGTGGGTGAGTATTACAGAAAATATTTTAAAACAGGCGGCTCGACACATGCCCTTGCTGCAATGATAGCGGAATTGCCTCATAAAGGCTTATCCCGTTTTGTTGATGAGTGGTTTTACGGTACCGAGTCGAACGATTACCTTTTTCAAGGAAAAAGTGTTGAAGAAATCGTAAGCATTTACAATACATCCGGAAAATAACCCGGCCTGGATTATTCACGGGCGGGGGGCGCAGACGCGGAGTGCGGGGCATGAAAGGGAACCAAATGATTTTTCCTTTCGTATAATTGGATAAAGAGACAATGGAGATGATGAAGAAACAGGGAAAAAATAAGGAGTCTGCTTATGAACAAAGCGGTATTGATTTCACTTATTCTTATGATGCCTTTGATGTCGGCGGCAAAGTCGGGAGAAGCCCCCAAGCCCGAGCCTGTGAAAGCATTGAAAACAGAGGAACTCATTAAAATAGATGGGATACTTGAAGAGGAAACATGGCAAATCACGGGCATAACGGACTTTGTCCAGACGGATCCCGTAGATGGAGCTGAACCTTCGGAGAAAACCCGTGTGTGGATCGCCTATGATGAGACATTTCTTTATGTGGCTGCCTATCTTCATGACTCCAAGCCAGACTCAATTGAAAGCCGCTTGGGCCGAAGGGATGATTTTGTGGATTCGGATTGGTTTATTTTCGCTGTGGACCCCTATTTCGACCGGAGAACCGGTTACGAGTTTGCGGTCAATCCGTCCGGCTCCATTGTGGATTGGACCCTTTACAACGATGTGAACAGGAACAACACGTGGAATGGTGTCTGGGACTGGGGTGTTCATATCAATGAAGACGGATGGAGTGTGGAGATGAAAATTCCATTTGACCAGCTCCGGTTTCCTAAAAAGGAGGAATATATCTGGGGAGTCAATTTCCGAAGAGTGATATTGAGAAAAAATGAAAAACTCACTTATACCTGGATACCCAAAGAGGAAAGCGCCTATGTGTCCCGTTTCGCCGAACTCAAAGGAATCAAAGGAATCGACCCCGGCATGAATATCGAAGTTCTTCCTTATGCGGTAAGCCGGGCCTGGTTCAGCCCGGCACAAGAGGGAAATCCTTTTGAGACAGGAAAAGAATTTCTCGGAGATGCCGGATTTAATTTAAAAATAGGGTTGAAAAGCAATCTCACTCTGGATGCCGCAGTCAATCCGGATTTCGGCCAGGTCGAAGTGGACCCGGCTGTCATGAACTTAAGTGCTTATGAGACTTACTACAGGGAGAAAAGGCCTTTTTTTATAGAAGGGGCCAATATTTTCAATGCCTTCGGCCGGGGAGGGGTACATCTGGATGCCAATATCAATTGGCCTTCCCCCTCTCTTTTCTACAGCCGGCGCATAGGGAAATCGCCGCGGGGGCCTGTGACAAGATCAGGATATGTGGACTACCCTGAAGTTTCAAAAATTCTGGGGGCGTTTAAACTCACCGGCAAAGTGTTCAACGGGTGGGACATTGGATTTATCAACGCTCTCACTTCCCGCGAATACGCAGAGATAGACTCAAGAGGAATCCGTTATCATGAAGAGGTCGAACCGCTGTCCTATTATGGAGCGCTTCGGGTGCAAAAAGATTTCAATGAAGGCGCACAGGGGTTTGGCTTGATGGCGACTTCCGTTAACAGGGATTTGGGAAGTCCAAACCTTGAAAGCATACTCAACAGCAATGCCTTTTCTTTGGCGGTGGACGGCTGGTCTTATTTGGACAAAAAAAGGACTTGGGTGGTTTCCGCCTGGTTTGGAGGCACCCGGGTGGAAGGCAGTCCGTCTGCAATATACAGGCTTCAGCGGTCTTCGCTCCACTATTTTCAGAGACCGGATGCCTCTCATGTGAAACTGGATAAAAACGCCACTCACATGGGCGGCTGGGGAGGCCGTTTCAGTCTGGCCAAACAGAGGGGAAATTTTGCATTGAGCTTCGCCGTGGGTGCTTTATCCCCGGGATTTGAACCCAATGATATCGGTTTTCAGTCATCTGCATCCGATGTGATAAACACTCACCTTCTTGCCGGGTATTTACAGCCCCATCCAGGCAAGGTTTTCCGGAATTGGGTGTTTTTCGGAGGTCCGTTTGTGAACTTTGACTTCGGCGGCAACAAAACATGGGAAGGGATTCTGCTTGCTTTGGAGGGGCAGTTTCTCAATTACTGGGGTTTTAATACCATGCTTGCTTTTCGTCCTGAGGTCTACAATCATTCACTGACCCGGGGAGGCCCTCTCACATTGATTCCCTCCGGATATGAAATCAATACCAGCGTTTCCACCGACAGCAGAAAACCCATTGTTTTCTCCTTGAATAACAACTTCTCCAACATACCGAAAGAAGGTTTCAATTTGAGCACGAGTATGTCAATTAAGTGGAAACCGCTCAGTAATCTCAGCTTGTCGGCCGGACCCGGGATTTTCCTCCGGGAATCGGACATCATGTGGGTGACCCGGGTGGATGACCCTTTGATGACGGAAACCTATGGAGCCAGGTATGTGTTTGGGAGGATCAAACAGGATACTTTATTCACCGAAATGAGAATGAACTGGACTATCACACCGAAACTGACGATTCAACTCTACCTCCAGCCTTTCATGGCTGTGGGAAAGTATGATGATTTTAAGGAACTGGCAAAGCCCAGATCCTATCAATACAATTTATACGGGGAAGGTGAGTCCGTCATTGAATATAGAGACGGCTTTTATCACGTGGATCCCGATGGTCCCGGACCCGCTTCTGAATTTTCATTTTATAATCCCAATTTCAATCTGAAGTCTTTACGGGGCACAATGGTGTTCCGGTGGGAGTACCATCCGGGTTCCATTCTTTACTTTGTATGGACTCAGAACAGGGCGGATTATTCCAATCCCGGTGACTTTTCATTCGGACGGGACCTGAGCGATCTCTTTACCGCCCCCGGAGATAATATTTTTCTGGTCAAATTTTCCTATAGATGGAACCGGTAAGATTGAAAATGCCCCACTTGCTTAGCCTGGTCTATTCACAAAAAGATAGTTCGGGCGGAAGGGAATGCCGCCCAACGGGGCTGAATTGATTCTTTTCCCGCTTTTTATTATAATATTTTATTATATGCTGACTGAAGCCGGGATTCCGGCTGACGGAGACTGAAAAATTTAGGTTGGATATGGGAAAAAAACGCTGGCTGACCATTGGACTGGGCTGTCTTTTCGTCTGCACTTTGGCCATGCCGCAAAGCCTGGTGGAACTGGCCAAAAAAGAAAAAGAGCGGCGGGAGAAGCTGAAAGATCAAAAATCCATCGTTCTGACTAACGCCGACCTGAAAAAAGTTTCATTGAAATCCGCTTTGACCGTGTCGCCTCCCCCTTCAGATGCATCCGGGGTGGAAACCGAATCCGCCCCGCGTCCGGCAGCCGGCTCGAATTCCCCCATAAAAGTCACGGTTTCCGAAAAATCTTCCCCGCCTCAGGACGACCCCGCTGCAGACGAAAAAGAAGAACTGAAAGAAGCCGAGGAAATCATGGCCATGCTGACCCTGAAAATGCAGGGATTGTGGAAAAAATATTACAGCATGAATGATATGACCTCCCGGGACTCGATTCAGCAGCAGATCAGTGAAACGTTTCAGCAGCTTCAGGAGGTGCAGGAAAAAGTGGCGGAACTGAGAAAAAAACTGAACCTTCCTCCTCTTGAAAAACAAGAGCAATCCATCATTTTCAGATAAAAGACGGCCGTCCCAGGCCCTCTGTCATTCCCGGACCGGAGCACTTTTGAGTCTGTCATTCCGAGGTCCGCCGTGCCTTTGAGTGTGTCATCCCGCGGTGCGAAGCGACTTTGAGTCTGTCATTCCGGGGCACGCAGTGCCTCGGAATCCCTGACTGCCTCGTCTGGGCGGTGGGTTCCGCTTTCACCAAGCAGAAAGGGATTGCCACGGCTTGCTGGCGCAAGCCTCGCAATGACAAGGGGGGTGGCGGTGGGTTCCGCTTTCACCAAGCAGAAAGGGATTGCCACGGCTTGCTGACGCAAGCCTCGCAATGACAAAGGGGCATGTCGTCCCGGGGAACGGAGCACTTTTGAGTCTGTCATTCCGGGATCTTTTCGAGCATCTTGTTTTATCAGACCAAGCCTCTTTCCTCCAAGCGTCACGTACTAAATGCACACACCCAGCCTCTGGCAGCCCTCTCAAGAGGGCATTAGAAAAAGTAAAATTACGTTGTGGGTTATTGGTTGTCGGTTGTACGGTTAAATCAAAAGAAATATTTAACAAAACAAATTAAACTTATTTTGGCAGACTTTCAAAGAACACAAGAATTAGAATCTTTGATATCACGAACTACGTACAACGAACCACGAACAACGTTGATTGAGGATGTGATCATTATGGAAGAGAAAAATATTATAAAAGGTAAAAATGTGGTAATTGAGGATGGAGCTGTGATTGGAAACGACTGTGTGATTGGTCATAATGTTGTTATTCACAGCGGAGTTGAAATTGGAGATGATGTTGTCATTGGTGATAATACTGTCCTTGGGAAGGAACCTTTTGTTTCTG
>JAWODN010000078.1:0-17158 GCA_046483285.1 Candidatus Aminicenantota bacterium
ATCAATTTATTGCAATCATGAAAAAATCAGGCTTATCCGGCCCGTCTGAAGGGTGCGGTGTCATCACAATTCTTTTATGAATTCATCATGTGTATAACACACCACGAATTATGACAATGATCCCAATGTCATTCCCGGAGCGGAGCACTTTTGAGTCTGTCATTCCGAGGTACGCAGTGCCTCGGAATCCCTGACTGCTTCGTATGGGCGATGGGTTCCGTTTTCACGAGGCAGGAAGGGATTGCCACGGCTTGCTGGCGCAAGCCTCGCAATGACAAAGTGGCATGTCGTCCCGGGGAGCGAAGCCGGAATCGGAGCGGATGTCCTCGCTGGGGACATCCGAGTGGCGGCGATCCATCTCCCGCTCCCATGGCCGCAAGGATAAGTATAGGTCAGGCTTGCCTGGCCTATTCACGGGCCGGGATTGCCGCAGACGACGACAATTCTTTAATTCAATGTCGTCGCGAGGAGCGGAGCGACGAGGGATCTCTGACTGCCTCGTATGGGCGGCGGGTTCCGCTTTCACGAGGCAGAAAGGGATTGCCACGGCTTGCTGGCGCAAGCCTCGCAATGACAAAGCGGCATGTCGTCCCAAAGGGTAAAAAAATGGCGGTTAAGATGAAATACCGGTAAGGAATAACGTGACCCTTGTGCTTTTTATAGAAATGATGAATATCGGAGTTAATGAAAGATTTGTAAAAACATCGCCATTTTTTTATGAATAGGTCAGGATAAAAAGGGACATATCATCATGAAAGTAAAAAACGAAAAACCATCCCCCAAAAAAGAAAACACGCAACCCGGTGATACCGGTTCGTCGGGTTTATTGAGATGGATCGAAACCCTGGGGAATAAGCTTCCGCACCCCTTCTGGATTTTTGTTTGGATTTGTATATTTATTGTGGTGCTCAGCGGAATCACTTCCCTTCTCGGCGTCAGCGCCACTGATCCCTCCACAGGACGCGTGATCGAAGCTCAGAATTTAATCTCAGGTGACGCCTTGCGCCGATTCGTCCAAGAGATGGTAACCAATTTCGCCCATTTTGCCCCTTTCGGTCTGGTTCTGGTAATGATTATGGGGGTGTCCATTGCCGAGAGAAGCGGCCTGCTCACCGCAACCATGCGCAAAATCGCTTTTTCGGTGCCGAATAAAATCGTCCTGCCGGTCATTTTTATGATAGGGGCCTGCGGCAACATCGGATCCGACGCCGGAGTTGTCATTGTCCCCCCTATAGCGGCGCTTATCTTCGCCCAATTAGGATTCAGTCCCATAGCCGGATTGATTGCAGGTTATGCCGGTGCGACCGCAGGATTCACCGCTAATTTTTTTATCGCCGGCACTGATGTGCTGCTGGCCGGGATCAGCACATCAATAACCGAACAGATGATCCCGGCGATGGAAGTCAGCGCAACAGCCAACTGGTATTTCATGATTGTATCCACCCTTCTTTTGGGAATTTTCGGGGCTCTCATTGTATCGCGCTTCACCATCCCCAGATGTGACAAATTTGAATGCTTGCAAACCTCCGGTATCCCCACGGAACGCACGTCTTTAACGCCCAAGGAAAAAAAAGGCTTTAAGCACGCAGGAATCGCATTGCTGTTTTATGTGCTGATCATTGTTTTGCTGGTTGTGCCGCCTTGGGCGCCATTGCGTAATCCCGAAACCGGAAGCCTTGTTCCTTCCCCTTTTCTTAGAGGGCTTATTCCCATTTTATTTTTCTTCTTTGCTATACCGGGTTATTATTTCGGGAAAGCCACCGGTTCCATAAAAAAACCGAATGATGTTCTTAAATTTATGGAACATGGAATGAAGGAATTATCGGGATACATTGTTCTGATGCTGGTGGTGGCCCAATTCATTAATCTTTTCAACTGGTCTCAAATGGATACCATTCTTGCTATTTCAGGCGCTGAATTTTTACAGGCTACAGGTTTGACAGGGCCGGTTATGTTCACTTTGTATATGATGATTGTGGCGGGAGTCAATATTTTCATGGGAAGCGGTTCCGCCAAATGGGCGATATTTGCGCCGATTTTCATCCCTATGCTGGCTCAAATAGGATACAGTCCCGCTTTTGTTCAATTGATGTACCGGGTGGGCGACTCCATCACAAACTGCATTTCCCCCATATATCCTTATTTCCCGCTTTTGCTGGGCTGGATTCATAAGTACAACAAAAAGATGGGGATAGGCACCATCATTTCCTTGTTGCTCCCTTATGCCGCTATTTTATTTTTAATGTGGGTGGTGCTGCTGTTCATTTGGTATGCCCTGGGCCTTCCCATCGGTGTAGGAGAGGGAATTTATCTGCCGTCATAGCCCGGCAAAACGCATGGACTGACCAGGCTTGACTTCTCCCTTAAAAAATCAGGGGAAGAAGGGGGAGTGGCGAGGGACGGAATTGAACCGCCGACGCAGAGATTTTCAGTCTCTCGCTCTACCGACTGAGCTACCTCGCCGCAATGCAAAATTATAAGGTTCTTTCAATGCAAAGTCAATCGCAAAAACGCCGGACCGCCGACTCAGCCCATTCGAGAAGGCAACCCTGGAATTCCTTCCGCTTCATGGCCATAGCCAAGGTTGCCTGGAGAAACCCCCATTTATCCCCGGCGTCGTACCGCGTCCCCTCATAAAGATATCCGTAAACAGGTTCGTGAGCAAGAAGATGACGGACAGCATCGGTGATTTGCACCTCGCCGCTGCGGTCCGGGCGGGTTTTCCTTATCGCTTGAAATATCCGGGGGGAAAAGATATACCGCCCCACCACCCCTAAATCGGACATGGCTTTTCCCGGGCCGGGCTTTTCTTCCAGATCCTCGACCTGGAAAAGTCTTTCCGAAACCTGTTTCGCCTTGATCACTCCGGATCTTTTGGTTTCTTCCCGGCCGATCCGTTCCAGGACAATAACGGTGGTTTGGTATTTCTCATGCACATCCAGCAGTTGGCGGATGCAGGGAACAGGACAATCATAGATATTATCCGGCAGAAGCACGGCGAAAGGCTCGTTTCCAATGTAATTTTCCGCCATCGAAACAGCATGGCCCAATCCCTGGGCCTGGGGCTGCCGGATAGCCGAAATCTCGGCCATACCCGCCAGGCCCTTCACCATTTTAAGGAAAACGGTTTTCCCTTTTCGTGTTAAAAAATCTTCCAACTCCGGGTCGGTGTCGAAATGACCGGTGACGGCTTCTTTTCCCCGTCCAATGATGATGCCGATTTTTTTGATTCCGGAACCCACGGTTTCTTCAACACTGTACTGAATCATCGGCTTATCCACCACCGTCAGCATTTCCTTGGGCTGAGCCTTGGTGGCGGGAAGAAACCTTGTCCCGAAACCAGCGGCGGGAATAACAGCTTTTCGGACGGCGGGAATTACCATTGGTAGGCGATGGAGAGAAGCGGGGTTAAGATATTCATATTATAAACACCGGGCTGTCCGCTCTCTGAATTGAATGCGATTTCTCTTTCCTCCCCCATTAAATATTCTATGGCCGCGCCGATCTCCAGGCCGGCGCAGCTCCGCCCCAGGCCGAATGTCAAGACGTTAAAAGTATAGCTGGGAATAAGAACGTTCATGGTTTCATCCGGGGCCGGAGCCGGATCCCGGTAATATCCCCCGCGAATAAAGGTCTCCCCCCACTGGTATTCAACCCCGAATCTCAGCTGCACCGCATCTTCCCAATGAAGTTCCATTTTATCCCGGCCGCTTCTGTCCATCATAGCCTGCCAGTAAGAATTGGAAAATTCGGCTTCCAGAACATCCAGGGCCGACCAGTTGGTATATTGGGCGTCAAAGCTTAAGGTTAAATTTCGGAGGGGATGAAACGCGATTCCACCAGCCGCCCACAGCGGAGAAATCACATCTCTTTCGAAATCGGATTCAGCGTCCAATCCCATGTACTGGAGCCTTCTTATTTCCGCTTTTCCGCTCATGGCCATTTTACTGGGAGTCCGGACAGTGGCGCCGAAGCTGAACATTTCAGCCGGTTTGATCAACACACCGAAGGTTCCGCTCACCCCCCAGCCACTCGATTCTTCGGAATACTGACCCAGGTCGACAATGTCCGAGTAAGGAGGCTCATCCATAGGCACAGCTATAGTTCCGGCATGACGGTCGATGTTGAAAAAGCCGCAGTTGATATTCAGGGAGGCACCGGCGAAAACCTTTTCGCTGATTTTATAAGCAACCGCCGGCGAAATGGATATAACCCCCACATAGCTCTCCCACTTATAGGTTTCCCCTCCGGAAAAAGAAGCGAAATCAGCCCCCTCCCAACTAGCTCCCAGGCCGGAAGGGGTATATATGCCCAAACCGGCGGCTAATTTATCAGACAAGGGATAAACGAAACCGGCCAGGCCGGCGGGATAAATTTTATGTTTCATTTCCGCATCCACAAACTTGAACCCGAACATTTCCAATTCATAGGTGGAAGCCGGTATGATCAATTCACCGCTCATGCCCATAACGGTTTGGTTGAACTGAGCGATTCCTGCGGGATTCCAAAAAATGGAGGAATAATCATCAGCCAATCCCACAAATGCGCCTCCCATGGCTACCGCCCGGGCTCCGAATCCATTAAGATTCAGCCCGTTGGCAGCGGTCACGCTGCTGAATATAAAAAGAAAAGCCGCGATGGCGGCTGATTTTCTTCCTGTCTGCATATCCTTTCTCCTTGTTTTTTCCTATGTTTACGACAATCAAACAGCTTTGTCAACGCGGTGATTTTTTTTGAATTCATCATGAGTATAACACACCGCGAACGATGACAATCGGAAGAAGGGTTCCGGCACGGTTTCCAATCCCGTCCTTTCTGCCTGCGGGCGGGGTCCCCCCTCCAGCCGTGCCGTCCTTGGCACGTATTTTGAATAGGAATTTCAATTGAGCTATGATTAATTTACGGAATGATGTTGTTACGGTTATATGGAATTCAGGTATGGCTTGTGCTCCCTTCAGATTTTTAACGCCATTCTTCGTGCTGTGTTTTCGGCTGCTGCGCAACCCCCCCCCGTCCGTGGGTCAAACATGCTCGCAGCCCGGCTTCGCCGGGTTCCCTCAAACACAGCCCTCAGAAGGCTAAATCTTCAAGGTCGCTTCAGCCACACCTGAATCCCATAAAGCCGTAACAACCTCATTCCTTTAATAAATCATACCTCAAGTGAAATCCCTATTCAAAATATGTGCGAAGGACGGCACGGCTGGAGGGGGGTCCCCCTGCCCGCAGGCAGCGAGGACGGGGGAGGAAGCCGTGCCGGGACCCTTCTCCCCATTTTCATCGCTTTTTGGTGAGCTTTACTCATAATGATTTCAAAAAAAAATGGTTCATACGGGCCGGGTTCTCTGAAGAAAAGAGGATCTAAATTCTGAATACCAATGAACTCAGAAAGTACATATCGGTATTTTTATAACTCTCTACCGGAAGATTTTCATAAACCACTTGGATACTTGTTTTTAAGGCAAGATACGAATTAATCGACGCGGTCAGCGATAAATAGGAATTCATCCGGAAATCTTTGATTTCTTCCAAATTGAGGAACAGCACTTCCTGGAGAGATAATTGGGCGTTGCCGGAAATTTTAAAATTCACATTGTTGGTGATGATGGATGAGACAAAAGATGTTTTGATGCTATCTTCCCAGATTGACGATCTGTTCACATTGCTTACGGACAATCGCTTTATGTTTTTTTCATTATTCCATCCGAAAGCCATCTCGGATGAAAAATCAATTTTTTCCTTTTGAATCCAGGTGGCACCCCCCCCTGCTGAAAAGGCCAGCCGGTAATTATATCCAGCCAAACGGTTTCTTTCATAACGAAGAAAACAAAGCAGATAGGCTCTTTTTTTGATTTTCCGGTCAAATTTGAGGTGAGAATAGTACACCTCGGATTTTTTTTCCCCGTTGGACTCGGTTTTTAAAAATCTCCCCTTGAATTCGAATTTGTTTTTATCATAAATTTGCAAGGTCTGATTGGTGTCGAAACTAAAAGAAAAGCTTTTGTTGTTTCCTCTGGCTAAAACCAAGGAAAAGCTTGTTTGGGATTTATATTCGAGTGCCGTGTCCCCGTTTTCCCCCTCTTCTTTTTCCTGTCCGTAGGAAAGCACAGAAACCAGCAGAAAAGCAGCTCCTAAGATGACAAGGATTTTTCCGGCTGATGCTGTCATTCGCGATGACGTCAAGTGGGACATGAATCTTTATTTTTGTCTTTCCCTTTTTTCCGGTTTTTCCAAACGTTCAGGCACTCCGTTTTGCAGAAGTGATAAACGTATTCTTCTCCTTCCGCATTCACGGCCGCTGACTTGGGGATTTCCTTTTTACAGACATGACAAGCGATTTTTTCTTCATTCATGATTGAACTCCATTTTTGACCCGGGCCCAGCCTGACCTGTTTTTATAAAAAAATAGGACGGGTGGACCGAATCTCACCGCATCTTCAGCGGTTCCGGCTTTCTCCGTCCAGGTTTTTATAACATGAGAACCAATAATATTCAACCCGCTTTTTCTCGCAAAGGGTTGAGCTTGACTTAACCGGAGTCCCTCCATAAAATGAGTCTGAATTTGTTCCTAGGCAACCGTTTTTTTCGCGGAGTGGTTTAGCCTGACCTATAATACCTTAGAAAATCGTTTCTTTGCGGCCATGGGAGCGGAGAAGACTTAGATAGACCCAAGATGGACCAGATAGACTAAAAGAACGCAACAAACGCAATAAACGCGAGCGCAGCGAGAATAACGAGGCACTCTAAGATTCCCGTCGCTCCGCTCCGGGAATGACATTGGGATCATTTTCATGGTTCGTGGTGTGTTATACTCATGATGAATTCATAAAAAAATGAATCAGGCGGGGTCCTGAGGAGCGAAGCGACGTGAGGATCTTAGACGCCTCCGTTCTTTACAATCTATCCGTCTAAGGTTGCCACGGCCTGCTCCGCAGGACTCGCAATAAAACTTTGTTGCAGGGCAGGGCATTCGCGGTGAAGGGCCACAGCGTCATGCCCTGCGCCTCGCATCTGCGGCAATCCCGGCCCGTGAATAAGCCAGGTTAGGAAGGGATGAGCCGGAAATGATGAAAAAGAAAAAAACCGCCGTTATAATATTTTTAATTTCATGTGCCGCCCTGATCGCCGGGTTGCTGATGGACGAATTCCGTTCTGTTTGGGAAAAAGCGGTTATGGTCTGCCTGAGCTGCATAGGGATCGGTTGACATGAAGTGGTTAACCAAGAGGCGCTGGTTCCAATCTATTGCCGCGCTGGTCTTTAATTTACAGGTTCCATTGTTTTTCAAGGGCCGTATATATCAGGGTCCGACCAAAGGTGTCTGTGTGCCGGTTTTAAACTGCTACTCTTGCCCTGCAGCAATGGGCGCTTGCCCTGTGGGCGCTCTTCAAAATTCCATGGCTGGGTTACGGGCCAATCTTTCTATGGCTCAATACCAGCTGGGATTGTATGTGGCCGGATTTTTTGGTGTGGTTGGTTCATTGGGGGGAAGAATCCCGTGTGGATGGCTGTGCCCTTTTGGATGGCTGCAGGAATTGTTGTATAAAGTGCCCTTTCCCCGAATAAGGATCCCCTTTTTTTTGACGTATCTCAGGTATATCATCCTGTTTGTTTTTGTTATTGGTTTACCTTTACTGCTGTTGGATGCCGCTGGTTACGGTCAGACCTGGTTCTGTAAATGGATCTGTCCCGCCGGAACTTTGGAAGCAGGAATTCCTTTGGTGGCGGCCAATTCTTTTTTGCGCCAGCTGACAGGATGGCTGTTCACCTGGAAAATGGGATTGCTGGTCATCTTTTTATTGTGGATGATGGCGTCGATGCGGCCGTTCTGCCGGACAGTGTGTCCGTTGGGAACCATTTTGGGATTCTTCAACCGGATCAGCTTCTTTCAAATGTCGGTTGATGATGAACGCTGCACGGAATGCGGAATATGTTCCCGTGAATGCCCGGTGGAAATCACCCCCAACCGGACCCCCAACCATTCCCAGTGTATCCGGTGCCTTCACTGTTCCAACTCCTGCCCGTACGGGGCGATCTCCCATTCTTTGTCTAAACCCCACCCCGCTGAAACAGAGAAAATATTACCCCAAAATTAACCATTTTTGGCATCTGCGGCAACCCCGCCCTGTTCGTCATTCAAGCTGTTCACCTGTCTCTGAATGTTGTGACAGGGGCTTGAAAATATAATTTCCGTCTTTTTGTGATATTCGTCCGAAAAAGTGACGGGGGTCATGATTGAATGCCACAGTCCATCCGAATTCGGATGCCCGCTGAAGGAAGCGCTCTTTGCTTTCAAAGGTTTCGACTGGATACAGATCGTAACTCATGATGTAGGGCAAGTGCACATGGAAAGCCGTGGGAATCAAATCCCCCAGGAAATAAAGCACCTGACCCTTTGATTCAACCCGGACAATCTGATGGCCGGTGGTATGTCCGGGCGCCGGGATGACTTTGATTCCGGGGACGATCTCCTCTTCTCCTTCTGCGGGGCGAAGCTGATTTTCTCTTTGGAGAGATAAAAAGAGAGTATCAATGTAGCTGGGCTTGTCCCGTCCCTGGGGATTATTGGCGTTTTCCCATTCTTTTTTTTGGATGACATATTCGGCATTGGGAAACGCAGGATGAAAATCACCGTGACTGTCCTTATATGTATTCCCTCCGCAATGGTCGAAATGGAGGTGGGTGTTAATGACAAAGTCGATGTCTTCGGGAGCTGTGCCATGCTTTTTCAGCTCCCCAAATAAACCGGATTCTCTCTGCGGTGAATAAAATTTGGCGTATTTAGAGGGCAGATTATCTCCAATCCCTGTGTCTACCAAGACAATTTTGTTTCCGGTGTTGATGAGAATAGAATTTAAGCCCAACTGAATCCGGTTGGATTCATCCGCCGGAATTAATTTTTCCCAGATAACCTTTGGCACGACACCAAACATGGCTCCGCCGTCCAGAGAAAAATACCCGTCTCTTAATCCGAGAACTTGAAAGGAGCCTAAAGTGATGCGGCGGGATTTCATCGCAGAAGCTGGTCCAGATTCATAATCATATTATCCCGTGAATATCCGGCTAATTCGATTTCCTTGGTATCCATGCGGATCGCGTCTTCCGGACAGGCTTCAACACAAAAACCGCAAAAACAGCACCGGGTGAGATCAATTATGAACGTTTTGGGATATTTTTGAATTTCCGGATCGTCGAATTCCTCCGCTTCAATAAAGATGCATTCCGAGGGACAGACAGTCGCGCACAACATGCAGGCCACACACCGGGGCTTATCGTCTTCTCTTTTTAGAATCCGGTGGAGGCTCCGGTGCCGGGATGCTATTTCTATTTTTTCTTCCGGATATTGAGTGGTGACCGCTCCTTTCCTTTTGGTTTTTATTCCCAGCAAATTCACTGTATGGTACCACATGTTGACAATGAAATGGCGGGTGGTGATAATTCCGCCGCGGATGATTTCGAGAAAGTATCCTAATAATCTCATTTTTTCACAAAAGAATCATAATAACAGCTGTTGCCAATATATTAAATACGCTCAATGGAATCAATAACTTCCATCCAAAATCCATAAGCTGATCGTACCGGAACCGGGGATAAGTCCACCGGGTGAGAATTTGAAGCCAGCAGAAGAAAAAGACTTTGAGGTTGAACATCAGGACCTGGAGCAAAACCACGATCCCGTGCGGGAGCGGCCAAGAGCCTCCCCATGGGAAAAGAAAACCGCCTTGGTACAGCCAGGGAACATGGTATCCCCCGAAAAAGAGAGTGGTTAACAGGCAGGCGATGATTAAGACTTTCATGAAATCGGTGAACATATACAGTCCCCATTTCATGCCCCCGTATTCGGTGAAGAACCCCACAATTTCCGATTCTCCTTCGGGGAGGTCAAAGGGAACCCGTTCGGATTCGGCGATCGCAGCGATCATAAAAATTAAAAAGCCAAGAGGCTGAATGAATATCCCCCATTTGGGCAGCCAACCGAATAACAAATCCCCCTGAAATTGGACAATTTCAGAAAATCTCAGGGAAGGAAAAACCATGATCAATCCAATCAAAGACAGCCCCAGGGCCACTTCATACGAGATCATTTGTGCCGATCCCCGAATCGCTCCCAGTAAAGTCCAACGGTTGTTTGAAGCCCAGCCACTGAGAATAACCCCATATATACTTAAAGAAAGAAGGGCGATGACGAATAACAGCCCGACATTCAAATCCAGAACCTGAAGATCAATCTTTTTACCCCCGATATGAATCCAACTGGCGAAGGGAATGGTGCTGATGGTGATAGCGACGAAAACAAATGAAATAAAAGGGGCCAGGTTGTGGAGGAATTTCCGGGAGAAATTCGGCGTGAAGTCTTCCTTGAACATCATTTTTATGGCGTCCGCAAAGGGCTGAAACAATCCGATGACACGGAAGCCGAGAATATTGGCGCGGTTAGCCCCGATCCGGTCCTGCATGACCGCGCTTTCTTTTCTTTCCGCCCAGGTTAAATACAGGGTCAGCAGTAAAAACCAAATCAGTGCGAACACCATTTTGACCAGAGTTATCAATGCGTCAATCACTTTTGATCCTGAAAAAATGAAATCTCTTTTGTCATGGCTGTGAATATATCCCGGGGAGAAAGAATCTTCGTGTAAAAAGAAAAATCCGCTCCCAACTCTTTACCCAGAAATTTAAGCCACTGCCATTCGGGTAGGGCGTCACCGGGTGGATCTAAAACCGGCAGAAAAGTTTGAGTCCTTCCTTCATGATTAGTTAAAGACCCCATTTTTTCCGCGATGACAGCGGTGGGGAGAACCAGCTGCATTTTTTCTTTAATCTGAGTTTCCCTGGGTGTTAAGAGGACCCGGCTGCCCACAGTCTCAGGTATCCCGTTGAGAATGTGTTCAAGCTGAGCGACAGGAAACGGAGATTCAAAAACAACCAGCAATTCAATATCATTCCAGCTGATATCGTCATGAGCCCGGTTCTCGAATCCGATTTCACGGCTCCCCCGCCGGTTGGGTGTCCGTTCAGCCGTCAACAGCAATTCATCACTTTGTTCATCAGGAAGATCGATCAGCCGGATATTTTCCACTCCCAGTTCTTTTTTAAATATCCGGTGTATCAAATAGAACTCTTCGTTGGATAAATATGAATTCAGCAGCACACAGATTCTCTTGGTTTTGTTTTTGTGGACAAGTCTTTTGATTGTTCCGGTCAACCGGGAAAGCGCAGTTGAGGCATCCGCCGCCCGGCCGTCTGACATCACTGTTTTCATCCGCTCTCTGTCTATATAGGCATATCCATAGCGGCCTTTGTCACAAATCCAGTGACCGTTGACCTCCGGATTCTCACGGGACCGGATGCGGTACACCCGTTTGGGGATATTAAAACGGCTGAGCCCCGGATGAAAATCGATGGTTATATTGCAGCCGCGTGAACACAGCGGGCATAACGACGGTTTGCTTTCTAAAAACCAGGTTCGGGATTGAAAACGAAAATCCAAGTCTGTGATCGCCCCGACCGGGCATATTTCCGCCAGATTGCCTGAGTAGTTCCCATTAACGGACTCACCCGGAAACAAGCTGATTTCCGCTTTCAGACCGCGCTGGAATACCCCTAACTTTTCCCCTCCGGTTACATTTTTTAAAAACCGGACGCACCGGGTGCAGAGAACACACCGCTCCCGGTCAAGAAGTAAATTTTTACCCAGGCGAACTCTTTTGTCTTTCTTGATCTTTTCTTCAGAAAAACGGCTGTCGAACAGGCCGTATTGCTCATAGTAATCCTGGAGTTTACACTCTCCCGCTTGATCACATACCGGACAATCGGGGGGATGCTCCGCCAATAGAAATTCCAGCACGCCTCTGCGGGCTTCACAGACCTCGCTGGTTTGGGTGTGAACCTTCATCCCGTCCCTTACCGGAGTGGAACAAGCCAATTCCAGTTTTGGAGCTCCCTCTATTTCGACCAGGCACATTCTGCAGCTGCCTTCGGGCGGAAACGCCGGGTGATAGCAAAGATGGGGAATATCGATTCCGGCTTTTTTTGCCGCCTCCAGAATTGTTGACTCTGGTTTGACCTCCACCGGACAATCATTGATAAATAACTTTACCATGAGGATTCACAACTCCTGTTCCGCTGTGTTCTGTTCCAGTTCATTGCGAAATTTCCGGGCGATCGCCAGGACGGGCATAGCGGCGGCATCTCCCAATGGACAAAGGGTTTTTTTCAGAATCAAAGACGCCAGCCGGATGATTTCGTCGATATCACCGGTTTTGCCTTCACCCCGGACCATCCGCTGGACGATTTTATGGATCCAGGCTGTTCCGGTCCGGCAGGGTGTGCATTGACCGCAGGATTCATGGGCATAAAATTTGGCGATTTTTTCCAGGACTTTGAGCATGGGAGTGTCCTCATCGATGACGATCACTCCCGCAGAGCCCAGCATGGAACCGGCCTCCATCAAGGTGTCACTGTCCAGGCAAATATCAATTTCATCCGCTTTTAATACCGGGGCAGACATTCCTCCGGGAATGACGGCTTTGAGTTCCCGTCCTTCCGGCAAACCGCCGGCATAATTGTAAATCAAATCTTTTAAATTGACACCCACCGGAAGTTCATATATGCCGGGTTTGTTGACCATTCCGCTGACCCCGAAAATACGGGTTCCGCCGTCTTTATCAACACCGGCTTTATGAAACCAGTCTCCGCCTTTTAAAATAATATGGGGAATATTGGACAAAGTCTCCACATTATTAATAACCGTAGGACAATTGAATAAACCCACCAACGCCGGAAAGGGGGGTTTGACGCGGGGTCTTCCTAACTTTCCTTCAAGAGATTCCAGCAAAGCCGTCTCTTCACCGCATATATAGGCTCCGGCCCCCCGGTGTACGGTGATCTTTAAATCAAAACCTGAGTTCAAAATGTTTTTGCCCACATAACCTTTTTCTTCCGCTTCAATGAGAGCTTGTTCTAACCGGCGGGCGACATTCTCATATTCACCGCGGATATATATGAAAGCATGTTGGATCCCCACACAGAAGCAGGTGATTATGATTCCTTCAATCAGCATGTGTGGATTATGAGACATGATATAGCGGTCTTTGATGGTCCCGGGTTCACCTTCATCCGCATTGACACATAAATATTTCGGTTTGTCCGCTTCCTTGGGAACAAATCCCCATTTGACTCCTGCCGGAAAACCGGCGCCTCCCCTGCCCCGGAGATTGGCGGCTTTAACCTCTTGGAGAATTTCTTCCGGCGTCATTTCCTTGACCGCTTTTCTTGCTGCCTGGTATCCTCCGTTTTTTATATACACGTCCATCCGGAAGATGTTTTCCAAATCAAAGTTTCCGGTCAGGATTTTTTCACTCACTTTATTTTAAATCCTTTAAAATTTCATCAATCTTAATTGGATCAAGATGCCCGTAATAATCGTCATTGATCATCATGCAGGGCGCTTGTTCACAGGCGCCCAGGCATTCGACAAGAGACAAGGAAAACTTGCCGTCTTCGCTGGTTTCACCCGGGCCGATGCCCAGTTTGGCCTGGAGATGGTCCAATATATTGTCTCCGCCTTTCAGAAAACAGCTTAAATTGGAACAAACCTGGATGTGATGACGTCCTATTTTCTTTTGATGGAACATAGAATAAAATGTCACCACCTCTTTGACCCGGACCGGGGGCAGACTCAAAATATCGGCGATCATTTGTTCATCCTCTTCGGTGATCCGGCCGACTTCCCGCTGCACCGCATGGAGGACCGGCAGCATCGCCGCTTCTTTTCTTGGATATTGCCGGATAATCCGCCCGATGCGGTCCCTGGTTTTATGGGATATCCGGGCGCTCATCTGTCCAATTCTCCCCCGATCATGTTTAAGGAGCCGAAAGTGGGGATGATATCAGCGATATAGTGCCCGCGAATCATCTCTTCCAGGGCGGAAACGATATGGAAGCACGGCCCCCGCAGATGCAGGCGGTAAGGGCGGTCACTGCCGTCGGAAACGATATAAAATCCCAACTCTCCGCTGCCTCCTTCCACAGAGAAATAAACCTCGCCTTTTGGCGGACGTATTCCATGACCTTTCATAAAGAACTTGAAATGATTGATGAGTCCTTCAATATTGGTATAGGTTTCTTCCTTCGGCGGTATCACAAATGTTTTGCTTTGGGTCAGGATATACGGATATTTTTCCTTTTCGGACCCTCCCAGATTGGGTGATAACATTATCCGGCCTTCCGCTTTTTTAGTTCGGGAAGCATGAATAGCTTCAGCGGGAGTCATTTCCTTAAGTGCGTGAGGAGCGGATGGAGAGGCCGGCATTTTTTGAACCGCTTGTTCCACAATGTGAAGGCTTTGTTCCATCTCCTTCATTCTCACCATATAACGGTCGTAATTATCGCCGTTTTCTCCTAAGGGGATTTCGAAGTCAAGCTGGTTATAAATCAGATAGGGATGGGCTTTGCGGACATCATAATAGACCTGAGAAGCCCGCAAGCAGGGCCCTGTGAATCCATAGTTGACGGCTGTTTCCGGGTCCACCACCGCGACATTCCGGGTTCTGTCCATCCATATTTTGTTTTTGTCCAGCAGCCCTTTCACGTCTTTCAATACGTCACGGGTGACCTGGATGGCCTTTTTAAGCTGGGCGGGAAAATCCGGATGCAAATCCGCCCTGACCCCGCCGATACGGATATAAGAAGTCGTCATTCGGGCTCCGGTGGACTGCTCAATAACTTTCCAGATCTCTTCCCTGGCTTTGATGTAATAAAGAAATACAGTGAAAGCTCCGCATTCCATGGTCATGGCCGCAAGAGCCGTTAAATGGTCGCTGATGCGGGATAATTCGCTCATAATCACCCGGATGTACTGGGCTTTTTCCGGCGCTTCGATTCCCAGCATTTTCTCCACCGTCATGACGTATCCGACATTATTGATAAGAGGCGACACATAATTCAAGCGGTCCGTATAAGGCAGAAGGTTAAAATATGTTTTGTTTTCGCATGTCTTTTCAAATCCCCTGTGAAGATACCCCACTTCAAGCTCCGAGTTTAAAACCAGTTCATTTTCAAGTTCCAGCATGATGCGGATGGTCCCGTGCATTGCCGGGTGGGACGGACCCATATTAATCAAAAGACTTTCTTTTTTAGCGTTTTTTTGTAATCTGGTGGTCATATTATTTTTTCAAAGGGATTTTCGGCTGCTGTCGGCGTAAAGGATAATCCTTTCGTAAAGGATGCCCTTCAAAACCATCATACATAAACAACCGTTTTAAATAAGGATGTCCATTGAAACGGATTCCGAACATATCGAAAACTTCTCTTTCCAGCCAATCGGCGTTCTTCCATAAACCGGTGAGAGAATCAATCACCGGGTCTTCTTCTTTGACTCCGCATTTCAATCTCAATCTTTCATTCCGTGAAAGCGAAAAAACGTGGTAAACCATTTCGAACCGGGGATTTCGGCCCAAATAGTCTATGCAGGTTAAATCCAAGAGCATGGCATAATCCTGCGGCTTGTTTTGGAGAAAAGTCATGATTTCAACCAAATCATCTCTGCGGAATTGAAGGACCGTGTCCCCAAACTCCTTTTTTATATCCAGGATTTTTTCAGGAAACTTTTTTTTCAGGATTTCGGTAATTTTTTGCTTTTCCATCGCCAATCCTGTTTTTGATTCTGTATTTTATTCTGCAGTTTGACCAAAGCATCCAGAACAGTTTCAGGCCGGGGGGGGCAACCGGGAATGTACACATCCACCGGAATAATTTTATCGATTCCCTGCAGAACGGCGTAATTGTCATAGATGCCTCCGCTCACGGCACAGGCTCCGAAGGCGATGACCCATTTCGGTTCGCACATTTGTTCATACACGGTTTTTAAAACCGGCGCTTCTTTATGCGAAATTGTCCCCACGACAAACAGCAAATCCGCCTGACGGGGTGAAAATGTGGTCATTCCGACTCCAAAGCGGTCAAAATCCCAATGAGCGCAGGCCGCCGACATGTATTCCATTCCGCAGCAGGCCGTAATGAAGGGATAATGAAAAAGCGAAAATTTTCTCCCCCAACCTAAAATATAATTAACAGAGGTGGTTATGATGTTTCCCTTCGAGGTCTTTTTTGTCATAACCTGATCATCTACCTCTCCCACCGAAACGCTCCTTTCTTCCATGCATAGATGAATCCCGCTGCCAGGATAAAGATATAGACCGCCATGGAAATGACGGCAGGGCCGCCCAGACTTTTAAATACCAGGGCCCAGGGAAAGAAAAAAACCAGCTCAACATCAAACAACAGAAACAGGAACGCGACTAAATAAAACTGAATGGAAATGGGATAAATTCTGTCTTGCAAGTAGGGGCTTCCACATTCGAAGGGGGTGTCTTTGACCGGGCTGGATTTTTTGGGGCCGGTTATCTTATTGATTAATATAAGAATAGTGCCCAAAATTCCGGCAACCAAGAACACCAAAAAGACATCAATCATGAGATTGGGCAAATTTTATAAAATTAATTTTAAATTTGCAAATACTTTTTAAACCTGACCTATTCATAAAAAAATGGCGATGTTTTCATAATTTCCTTTTTTTCTTATATTTGCATGATTTTTTAGAGAATTCAATCTTGAACGTTTTTCATTATCCATATTTTCAATTTAATCGCCATTTTTTTACCCTACGGGCGGACCGGATCTCACCGCATCTGCCGGGTTGCGGCTCGTCGCAGTGGAGTGCCACGGCGTCCTCGCCGCAACTCCGACATCTGCGGCAATCCCGGCCCGGTAGAGTCGAGATGTGGCGCGGTGGTTTAGCCGTATAGATAGAGTAATAGGAGAGACTCTTTATTTTAGAAATGGAGAAAATGAAAATATCTCCATTGATAGAGTAGTTGTAGGTGGTCAAGATTGTAATATTTCTCAAAATATTTCATCAGGAATGAACAATTTAGATTTGGGGAATTGTACAAGTAATGTATCTGAATCAACAACTGATGTTGTAGTTTATACTAATGATGGTGTTTATTCTCAAGAGATGTTTTTGGATTCTGTGAAAAGTTCTAGTGGTAGTGAATCAGAGGGTGGCGATTCTTTTTCCCTTGATTGTTCAACTCTTCCTGGGAGTTGGAGTGCTGTTCCAGGAAACTCAGAACTAGGAACAGATGATTTCTGTGTTATGAC
>JAWODN010000016.1:0-15947 GCA_046483285.1 Candidatus Aminicenantota bacterium
GAGCTGACATATGCGCGGTTTGCCTTGTGGCATTATGTCAAGTCTGATTTCAAGAAAAAGGAACCCTATAGAGAGCTGCACAGAGCAGGAGCTAATTTACGTGGATTGATGCGAATTTTAATGTTTAAACGTTTTGAAAGCAGTGTTTATGCATTTAGAGAGACCATTAAGCGTATGATAAAAATCCATGAAGCGTTTTTATTAAGCATTGAACATAATCTCATTCCGGCTGGGGAAGAGGCGCAGAAAATTCTTTATGGTTCAGATCAGTATAGTGAAGATGACTTAATCACAGCTTTGGAGTCTGTAACCGGGGATTACGATGCAGATAAGTTTGATCTTGTTCATCTGAAAGATCATATGAGTCATGACCTTGAAATATTTAAGGAAATCCTTTCTCTAGTTAATGAAGAAAAAATACCACCTGAAAAAGACGCAAAGCTCCAGAAACTGCTTGAGGTTTTAAATAAGGAACCTTTAAATACGGGCAAAGTTTTGATTTTCTCCGAATCTGCTGAAACAGTGGAATATTTGCATGACCATATCAATAAGAGGGATGATCCTTCTATACGAAAAGCATCCACAGCAACTGAAAACAAGGTGTCATTGGTTAACCGCTTTGCTCCTAAAGCGAATAGATATCAGTTGAGACCCGGGGAAGTTGAGATCAACAAATTGATTTCAACTGATGTTTTGTCTGAGGGTCTAAATTTGCAGGATTGCGATAAAATAATCAATTATGATCTGCATTGGAATCCTGTGAAACTTATTCAGCGTTTCGGAAGAATTGACCGGATCGGATCTGAATATGATGAAATATTTGGATTTAATTTTTTGCCAGAGACAGCTCTTGATCGAAACCTGGGACTTCATGACATTGTCCACCGCCGAATTCAGGATATTCATGATACCATTGGAGAAGATGCTAAGATTCTGGATGAGAGCGAACAGTTGAACGAAGAAGAGATGTACGCCATATAAACTGGTTGATGGCGGGATCAATTTGATCCCGATAGCCATGAACCACGCCTTTATAATAATAGGCCTCGACCAGGTTTTTATCCAAACAGGAAGCCTTTTCCAGATTATTCCAGGCATGGTCATACTCTTCTTTTTTGATATGGATCATGGCCTTTCCCACATAACCGGGAGCATAATCCGGGTCGATTTCCAAGGTTTTTATAAAATCATTCCAAGCCGCTTCCAAGTTATTCAATTCCACCAGCGCTGTCCCGCGCCAATACCGCGCCTTTTTATGCTGGGGATTTTCTTTTATCACCATATCAAAGCAGTTTTTTGCTTCTTGATAATTGAACTGGTCAAGAAGGACTTTTCCCCTTTGCAGCGGGTCTTCAGGCAGATCGTCAGCAGTAAATGCAAGCATCCCCAAAAGAATGATTCCCCCGCAAAGCGAAACAATGATTTTGATTTGTTTTTGATTTGCTCTAAACATGTTACCTCCCCTGGTTTAAATTTTACAGTCATAATTATTATGAACTGAAAATCAATTTATTGCAATCATGAAAAAATCAGGCTTATCCGGCCCGTCTGAAGGGTGCGGTGTCATCACAATTCTTTTATGAATTCATCATGTGTATAACACACCACGAATTATGACAATGATCCCAATGTCATTCCCGGAGCGGAGCACTTTTGAGTCTGTCATTCCGGGGCACGCCGTGCCTTTGAGTGTGTCATCCCGCGGTGCGAAGCTCCGAGGCATCCCTGGCTGCCTCGTATGGGCGGCGGGTTCCGCTTTCACCAGGCAGGAAGGGATTGCCACGGCTTGCTGGCGCAAGCCTCGCAATGACAAAGGGGCATGTCGTCCCGGGGAGCGAAGCCGGAATCGGAGCGGATGTCTTCGCTGGGGACATCCGCGTGGCGGCGATTCATCACCCGCTCCCATGGCCACAAGGAAACCATTTTCGAACTAACAAGTCAGGATACAGGCTAAAAGGCTTGGCCGAGACTGAAGAACAACACCGCATGGGGCTCCCGCTCTTCAGGAGAAAGATTGATCCCGTAATCCAGGCGGAGCAAGCCCACGGGAGTATCCAGCCGCAGCCCCATCCCGGTACTGGTTCGCAGTTCCCATGGTTTGAAATCTTCAAAATTCCGGTAAACATTCCCGGCGTCGAAAAAGACCACTCCGCTGAGCCAGTGGAAAAGGGGAAAGCGCAGCTCCTGGTTCAGGATAAACAGCCCTTCACCTCCGTTAGGACGGTCCAGAAACCGGTTATAGGGACCGACTTGATCTTTTTCAAAGCCGCGGATCGAATTTCCTCCCCCGGCATAAAACCGTTTGGAGGGGATCATCACCTGTTCAAAAGCATTTCCAATTCCAAGGCGCACGTTGGAGGCCCAGATCAGTTTGCCGGACAGAGGCTGAAAGAAAGAATATTGCCCGAATATCCGGATGTACGTAAAAGTCGAGCCTAAGAATTCCGGTGAATAGGTCAGGCTTAAAGAGAAAAAAGATCCGGTGACGGCGTTCAATTTATCGGAGCGGGTGTCCCGGACCAGGTAGGTGGACAATTCGGAGAACCACCAATTGAAATCATATGTGAAAGGGCCCTGGGAATCCAATTCATAGGTGTGGATGTGATTGAGGCGGTAAAGATAAGATAATGAAAAAGAAAAAGGAAGCGTCAGCCGCTGTTCCGCGGTGTAGCCGATTTCGTCATTAACCAGACCGGCCCGTTCTTCCCTGGTGAGATGGAATGAATGGAGGGTATTTATGGGGAGACCGAAGAAGTAGGGGTCGGTCAAGGTGAAACGAAAATTCTTTTCCCATTTATTCTGCCGGTAGAACAGGATTCCATTGCGGCTGCGTCCGAATAGATTATTGAATTCGATGTTTCCGAATCCTCCCAGCTTGTCTTCTGAATTATAACGCAGCCCGTATCCGAGATAAAAAAGAGGCATTTCCCGGACTTCCACTTGGATTTGTTCGTTCCCCGGTTCATCCGGCAGTGTTTTTCTCTGGATGCTGACCAGATCGAAAATATTTAAATCATAGAGGTTTTTCTGGCTTTCCACCAATGCGGAGGGAACCACCGGCTCGCCTTCTTTAAAAACCAGTTCCCGCCGGATAACTTTATCCGGGGTCCTCCGGTTGCCGGAAATCACCACTTCCTGGATATTATAGATAATTCCCTCGGATATGATATAAGTCAGATCCACTCCTGTTTTTTCATTCCGGTATTGGAGATCGGCGGAAACTTTAACATTTTGAAAGCCGCGGGAACGGTAATGGTCGATCAGCCGGTTGATGTCTGCGGCCAATTTCGATGGGGTGAAAACCTGTCCCGGGACTACGGCGAGGGATTTCTGCAGGAACTCGGGGGAAAATGATTCCAAGCCATCGAAATGAAGGCCTTCCGCCCGGCTTTGTTTCCCCTGATCAATGGGAAGGAGGATATTTACTTTTCGGGCCGCACGGTTTATTTCGGTTTGGGGAGGATGGATCCGGACCTGTAAATAACCCTTTTCTTCATAAAGTTTTTCCAGCTGTTTTTGAACCCGGCCAAAGTTTTGGAGCAGGTTCCATAATCCTGTGCTTTGGGCGGCCGGAATGTTTTTGATGGCTTTTCGGATCTCTTCTTTCGGAACCGCGTTTCCTCCCTCAATCAGGAACGTCCCTGTTTCAAAACGAATACCTTTGTGGATGCGGAAAGTATGCCGGATTCCTCCGGTCAGGATTTCTTTCTCATGATTCACTTCCGCCTGGATATAGCCTTCCCCGCGGGTCCGGTTGAGGATTTGCTGAGAGGCTTCTGATATCCTGGCGCTTTCGGGAAGCCTTCCGTTCCAGGAGTCAATGATTTTTTTCATGGCGCCTTTTGAGACCGGGTCGCCCTGAAAATTCAGGAAAACCGGTTCTCCCGCGTCGATATGAATATCGATTTGCACATTACCCCTCTCACCGTAGAGAATCCGGGGGGTGATGACGGTGTTTAAATAATTTCTTTTTTTGTAATATTGCTCCAGTTTTTCGGAAGCGGATTGGAGATCACCGATATTGAAAACCTCTCCGGTCCGGAGGACCCGGATATGGCTTCGGAGCTGCTCTTCGGGAAAACCCAAATCACCGGAAAAACGGACTTGCTCAAGGATATTCCGGCTTTTTTCACTTGGACCGGGGCCTTCATCATAGTCCGGCTTTCCCAAGCCGAAACGGTGTTCCAGGCCGGAGCCGTAGCTTCCGTCATCTTTATGGTAAGCCCTTAAAGTGAAGTTTCGGGTGAGGCTGTACTCCAGTATCCAGGTTTGGGCCTGGGTGTTGGTGATGTCAGCGGAATAAATAAGGTCCACATTTTTGATCAATCCTTTACGGAAAGTGAACCGGGCGCCGGGGTCTTCTTCCGTGGCGATGTTGATGGGCTCGATCCGGACATCTTCAGCCTTCAGTAAATTTTCTATTTGCCGGGTCACAGGTGAGGCCAGGGGACTGGTGAAGTAAAGAAGCAGCTGATTTCCGATAATATTGGCGGTTTCGGACCGCAGCCCCTCAATCCCCCCTCCGGTGATCAGCAAAGAGGCCAGCTCGCCCTGGGAGCGGGCAGGAACTGATGTGAGGGATGTGCTTATGTCAGTCACAGGACCGGTGACGGCAAGCTGAATATTTATTTGTTCATATTTATCGGAAACTGTGGTGTGGGCGGTGATATTAATGCGTCCGTCCAGCACGTCTCCGCCGGGAAAATCCATCCGTACGGTTTCCACCTGAAAGAGGCGTTCCCCGAGAAAGATCTTTCCGGGGAACGGATTGCTGATCAGACCGGAAAGAACCGGGTCGACGGGAGTGCCTTTCAGGACGAGGTTGGCGTTGAGACCCAATTCAGCTAGATTATTGTCGATAACCGCTTCCCCGTCGGTGGTTATGCGGAGATCCATGTTCAACCTTCGGAGAAAATCCGGCATTTCCGACTGCATACGCACCCGGCTGAGCCTGATTTGATTGACCAGCTCCGTTCCGATAAAAATATCTTTTTTGAAGTAAGCCTGCCGGATCCGGACTTCTCCGGAAAATTCCCATTCTTCCCCGGAGTAAAGCAGCTGGAGGTCACCCCGGTTTAGGGAATGGAGTCCTTCGGGGTGATTCCATTGAAGCCGGCTGAAATTTAAGTCCAATTGGACCTGTTCCGGATTGAATTGTGAATACTCAACCTTTCCGGTCAATGACACGGGACCGCCGTTGGCGGAAGCATTCAAAGAAGAAATTTCAAACCGGGATTCGGAAAAATCCATTTCCCCCTGCAGATCACTGATAGTCAACGGCAGATCTTGAAGCTGAATATAGCCGTCCCGGATGGAACCTGTTCCGGTGATGGAAGGATGATGGGCCGGGCCTTGAAAAGAGAGGTCCAGAATGGTTTTCCCGCTGAGAAGCACGCTGTCTACAAGAGGAGAAAGAGATCCGCCGTCCAAAGAAACAACAAGGCTGCCTTGGATATAGGGTTCCTTTTGAGCGAGGTCCAGGCTTCCTTGAGCTTGAATGGAGGACCGGCTGCCGGCGAGATGAAAAGACTTCAGATAAAGACGCTTTTGGGAAAGGGAAAAAAGAATGTCTTCTTCTTCCTCCATCAGGAAGGGATCCAGTTTGATTCTGAGGCGGCTGATCCGGCCGTCAAGAGAGACGGCATCAGGATTGGAAAAGTCCCCGGCGGCGGTGACGTTTCCGGAAATCTCACCGTCCAGTTTTCCGGAATATTCCGGGGGAAGGAAGGCATTCAAAGGCGCCGGGCTCAGACCTTCCCATTGGACGGAAAAGCGGTCATTCATGTTTTTTGCGCTCCGGCTGTTCAAGCCCGGAATTTGAAATTGTCCTTCCGCCTCGATTTTCCCATCTCCTGTCCGGGCGGAAAAGTTTTTCAGCTGGATCCATCCGGAAGCCAGAGTGATTTCAGCCCGCATTTTCTCCAGGGTGTAGGGAAGGCCGTTGTAACCCGCCTCCGCTTTCTCCAGCCTGATGATTCCTCCTAAATCAGGGTTCTGCAGCGTTCCGGCTGCCGAGGTGTTCAAATCAACCATTCCGCTTAAGCGGGATCCCGGAATAAAGGGTTCAAATGCGTGCAGGTTTATTGTTCCCGACAGAAACAACCCGGTTTGCGGATCCCCTGAAACAGGTATGCTTCCGCCCGCGCGGATTTCGGTTTGAGGACCGGAGACAATCAAATTTTGGATGGATATGAGTCCGTCCCCGGCGCTTAAGGAAATGGATTGAGGCAGGGTGAACTGGTGTCCGCGGTAAGCAAACCGGAGGGAGTCCATATGAAAACGGCCCGATAAATATTGCGGATCCTCCAAAGGAATCAAGAAGTCGGCTTCGGCAGCGATATGGGTTGAAAAAGACGGCATGGGGCCCTGGGTTCCCGGTTTAGAAGGAAAATAAGACCCCAAATCCAATCCGTTGATTTCGATTCGGGTTTGAATCCGGCGGGGGCTTGCCAGAGGCATCTCCGCTTGAACCTGAATGATTTTGTCTTTCGTGTGCAGATGGGCGGACAGGTTTTTCCCATCAGCTCTCGCTTCCAGCAGCCATTCCCCTATTCTGATTTCTCCCGCCTTGGCTTTTCCCAGCTGAAGTTTCAGCAGCCCTTCCGGTTGGCGGAGAGGTCCCTGGGCGTTGATCTGAAAATCAATGTCTCCGGAATAAGATTGGAATTCCGGCGGCAATAAGGCGAAGTCTTCAATGCGGATCCCTCTGCCGTTGACATCCAGGATAAAGGTTTCAGGGCCGGGATTCCATTTTCCGGAGCCGGAGAGCCGGGCTCCGTTTTTGATGATTTCCATCTGACTCAGGGATATTTGATCCGCTTGATAAGTCCCCTGGAGGGAAAAAGATTCAATGTTTTCCTCTCCGATTTTTACGGAGGAGGCGTTAAGTTTTATGTCAACCCGGGGGTTCTGCAAGGAGCCGGTGAGAGAGCTTTTCCCTTCCAGTATTCCTTCCACCGGAAGAGATGGGAAAAAGGCCCCGAAGACGGGTTCCAAAGAAAGGCCTGCCACCGAGAGGTTCAAACTGGAAAAACCATCCGTGGAGAGTTCCGGGAGGGGGGCGGCGATTTCACCGCTGAAGTGAATCTCTCCCTCCTCAGCCAGGATCAGTCCCTCATGAATAGACAATGTTTGATTTTGGTAGCCGAGGTCCGCTTGAAGCCGGGAAAAAGAGAGGTCCCGGTAGGATATTCCGGGTGAAAATAATTCAAGGGCAGCGCGGGGATGGAGCCAAGTCCCTTGGAAAACGGCGGTTCCGTTTAAAGCGCCTTTAAGGGAGGCCAGGTCCCATTCTTGCGGCAGATGCGGCACGATGCGGGAAAATTCTTCAATATTAAAATTCAGCCGGGCCCGGCCCTGCCGGTCCGCATCCAAATTCCCCTGGAATTGGAGTGTCCCCCCAGGAAAAGCGATTTGAGAGGGATGCACCAACGCGTTCCCCTCTGCCCAATCCGCCTTAATCCGGCCGGAGATATCCGCCCGGCGCTCCGGGTGGGGGTAAGAATCGAAATTGGCTTCCAGGCTGGCCTTGAGATGGGAAAGGTCCAGCTTAGTCCATTCGCCTTGGATTTGTCCCCGGCTTTCGGTATGGATTGTCATGGGAAGAGAAAAACGGGACAAGAAAGGATCTAATTTCAATTCATTCCAGGTTAGTGTGATTTGTGATGTCTCCTCCTCTTCCAAAAACCATACCCCTTCCCCGTTTAATTTTCCCCAAGGGCTTTGTACGGTAAAATGATTCAGGGACAGACGGGCGGCATGATAGGATATTTCTGTGCGGGCTGAAGAAACCGGAACGCCGGCAGCGGTCAAATTTTCAGTGGTCAAGGAGGCCTCCAGGCCGGGGTCCTCCAGCGTGGAATACAGCCGGGCGTTCAAATGCACCACGCCTTGGAGAAGGGGAATGTCACTGAAAACTTCGGAGAGAACATCCGACCGGATATCCGCCGAAAACAGCACGTCGAATTCGGGGGATGTCTGAAAGTCATGAATATTCCCGGTCACGTTTAGAGTTAAGGCGGGGGATTCCAATTGAAAATCTTGAAGCTGAAGGGTGTTTTTTTCAAAGAGAAACGGGAAGTGAATGTGATCAATAAGCAGTTTATTCCCCTGGTAATCCAGCTCCCCCTTTTCTGCTGAAAAGAGGGCGATGTGATGTTTTTCCGCTTTATCGAAACGGATGTGTATTTTTACCTGGGCCAAGGCGGCCTGTAAAGGAGTCAATTGGTCTTTAAACTTGATATTCCCCCGGCTTATATTCAGTTTATCCACCTCAATCTCGAGAGGGCCGGCCGGTGACCGGGAGTTTCCGCCAGCTCCGTCAAGCGGGGGAGAGCGAAGAATCAAGTCAGGATTGTCTATTTTTATATTTTGAAAATGCAGCATTCGGGAAACAATGGTGCGGATACCGATGTCAACCCGGATATAATCGGCCGAAAACCGTTCCAAAGGAAATTCGCTTTCTTCTCCGTCAAGGCTTAACCGGTCCATCGAAACACAAAGAGTGAAAAGATTATATCGAAACGAGTCTGCCTGCAGCTGTAATCCGTACTGGGATTCCAGCATATTCTGCAAACGGTTGAAAACATATTTGCGGGCGGGGGGCGTGTGCAGGAATCCAATGACTCCAATAACAGCCAAAAAGACAACCAGAAAAATTCCTGAAATTTTGTGTCTTCGGAAAAAAGAAAAAAAACTTCGTTTGATCGGGCTCATGGCAAATTCATCTGTTTCCAAACCTGGGGTTGACCACGTTGCTGTAGATTGAGCCGAAACTGTAGTTGAATCCCATTCGGAGTTGGAAGTCATAGGTGGTGGCCAGACGCTTGATTTCCAGCAAAATTTCGTCCTTGGAGGCGGCCTCTCTGGGGAGGGAAAGCTGGTCCCTCACCCGGGAGTATTCCCCGCTTATATTAAATGAAAAGCCTTTAAAGACACGTAAATTCAGGCCGGCCTCAAATTTCATATTGTTTTTACTGAAGTCATGCAGAAAAGTGGAACCTTCCAGCTGCATCCCGGCGGAGCCCCAGGGTTCTTTCACCTCCAGTATGACCTGCATGGTTTGCTGGAATAAATTTTCCTTGTTTTTTTCAAAAATAGTGGTTTCATTATAATTGCGGTAGGATAAATTCAGCCGGTACTGCACCCGCAGCTCGCGGCGCATGGACATTTCATAAGGGAAAATATTGAATTCCACCGCCGGGCCGATAGTTCCGAAGAGATCGGCGTTATCATAAGTGGAAGAGTACATGCGGGTGAAAATACCGGCGGACCAGTGGCTGTTTATGCTTTTCACCAATTGGGTGAACATGGTTTTCCGGTCCCTGATGCTGGTGATGGTTCCTTCTTCTTCCACTTTATACTGCCGCTCGTCATAGTTGGTGTTTGCCCAGAAACGGAATTTCAAGTCTTCCGTGGTCCGGTTGGCGGAAAGGGAAAGAGAATAATTATAGCGTTTGTATAAGGCTTCCATATTCAGATTTCCACGCACGCTGACGGAAAAAATCCAGTGATCCCATTTATCTATCATTGTCTTGGCTGGAGCCGTTCCGGCGCCTTGATAAGAAATGGATATATATTCAGCGAGCGGGGTGTCCGACACATAAGGGATCAATCCCTGTTTTAAAATATTGACAAGCCCTTTCCGGATCTGAGACTCGGTATCGGTGGATTTGGAAAAATACTTCAGTGTGGCGTCTTGACCTTTATATTGTTTTAGACCGATAAAATTAAGGGTGTATTCATATCCTCCGCTGCCGGTCCGGCGGCGGGTCACGATCACATGGATATCGGCGTTCTTCCGGTCCCGCATATAATTAACAAAAGTCACTTCCGTCCGGATATAATTGGTATCGCAGGTGCGCCGGTCACAATCCAGAAAAACATTGGGCGCGGTTTGTCTCAATTCTAATTCCTGTGCCGGCCAAAAATAACCGTGCAGGATAACGAGCAGCAGCAGGCTCAAGCCCGCTTTCTTTATTCTATTTGCACTTTTCATCGGGGTGATCTCCTTTTATGCTGTAGCATCTGTAGAACTTGGCGGCCGCGTCCTTTCCGCCCCTAAGAGCTTTTTGCGGCCTTGACAGAGCCATTCACTCGGGTATGTCTCCTTTTCCGGCCGGCTGATACACGGCCTCTTTATTTTGTCCTGATGAAGACCTGGGACCAGGGAATCATGTTGATCTCTGAACCCCGGGCGATGTTTTCTCCGCGGATATATTTTTTATACATCCAGGAACAGATCACATAAATCCTCAGTAAATTATCCTCCTGGATGTCAGCCGCAGGAATGACGGTTTCCGTGGACATGACATTGCTTAAACGCAGAATTTCATCGCCGGTATTGAAATCATAAGCCCTGATATTAACCAGCCCCCGGAAATTTTTGAAAGCCCATTTGAGGTTCAGATCCGAATTATGGTCAACAATGGAGGGAGGGGGCTCTTGAATCACCAGCCAATCCGGTATGGAGTACGTTTGGTTGAAGTTGATGCCGCTCCGGGTTTTTATATCTAAAGTGATTTTATCAGGAAGCGTCTCAGGAGAAACCTGAATCCGCTTTTCATAATTATTTTCGGTGAATTCCAGAGAGCGGCCGTTGACTTTAACTTCTGCATCAGGGATTATCTCGCCGTGAGGGGATCTCCAGCTGAGATGAATATGGGCCCGGATCTCACTATTATTGAGATCGTTGTTATAATCAAAACGCGACAAGCTGAAAGTGGGATAGATCACGGCGCGGATGTATATTTTATTCTCTTCATCCAAGGGAACTTGTGAAAAAACCAGGGAGCCGCATATAAACGCGGCGGCAAGCAGACCGGTCAACGTTTTTTTAAACATAAAACCTCCTGTTTAGAATTCATCCTGGCCTGCAACTCAGGAACCGGCCGGATATGTTTCCGTGAGAAGCGCCGCGGCGAAAAATCTCTGAATGCATCGGCCAACCAAAACGGCGCTGTCTCCTCTTAGCCTCAGCCTGGGAATCTCCGTTTCGCTCAGGATGACAACGCCCAAGCTCCGCATCTGCGGCCCCCGGAGCGTTCATCATTCCGGCTGTATTTATTATAACAGAAAAATTAAGCCTTTTGTTGTTTTGGAGTGTTTTTATCAATTATTACTAAGCCTGACCTGTACCTTAGAAAATGACAGCTCCGCTGTCATCCTGAGGCCTGCGAAGCAGGCCGTGAGGATCTTATTCGGCTTGGTCTGATGAGCCGGTTCCGACTCATTAGCCGAGGCACTCTAAGATTCCCGTCGCTCCGTTCCCCGGGACGACATGCCCCTTGTCATTGCGAGGCTTGCGCCAGCAAGCCGTGGCAATCCCTTTCTCCCTGGTGAAAGCGGAGCCCACCGCTCATACGAAGAAGTCAGGGATTCCGGGGCACTGCGTGCCCCGGAATGACAGACTCAAAAGTGCTCCGTTCCGGGAATGACATTGGGATCATTTTCATGGTTCGTGGTGTGTTATACTCATAATGAATTCATAAAAAAACGGCCATCCCGGCCGCTCATCATCCAGCCTGAATTATTCATAAAAAAATTGCGATGTTTTTACAGTCCCTTTTTTATCAGCGATTAACATGATTTTCATTAAAAGTTCAAATGGAAAGTTTTTCATTTTCATATTTTTATTTTAATCGCAATTTTTTTACCCTTCGGGCGGGCCGACTCTCACCGCATCTGCTTTGTTGCAGGGCATTCGCAGTGAAGTACCACGGCTTCATGCCCTGCGCTTCGCATCTGCGGCAATCCCGGCCCGTGAATAATTCAGGCCAGGCTGGCTGGATGAGGAACAGTCCGGGCTTGACATCCGGCGGGGAAAAAGAATTGAATAATATACAGAGGTAAAACCCGTCCATGCTTCTGGCAAGTTAGGAAATGAATATGAAAAAGACATTAACTGTTAAAAAGCTGCAGGAATGGCAGGGGCACGAAATCGGGCTGTCCGAATGGATGACCATCAGCCAGGACCGCATCAATGCTTTTGCTGACGCCACCGAAGACCGTCAATGGATTCATGTGGACGTGGAAAAAGCGGGGAAAAGCCCTCTTAAAAGCACGGTCGCTCACGGTTTTCTCCTGCTTTCTCTGCTTCCGCATTTTCTCTCCACCAGCAAGCTGTATTCTTATGATGTCAGAATGATCATCAACTATGGATTAAATCAGGTCCGGTTCATCAGCCCGGTTAAGTCCGGCGCCGGAATCCGCTGCCGGGCTGTCCTGAAGGAGGTGAAGAGGCAGAAGCGGAAAAGTGTCTTGTTGACCGTCGCATGCACCATTGAAATAGAAGGCGTTTCCAAGCCGGCGATGGCGGCCGAGGTGTTAGCGTTGGTTTATTTGTAATCTGGCCTCTTCCTCAGCCCGTCTTCATCTTTCTTCCCGCCGCACAAAAATTTTGATAAAATAAAGAAAATATTTTTTTATATGCAGGTCAGATTTATGTGCAAGGAGGATGGTTTGAATTGTGAAGGACGTATTCGCGTGGTTATTGAAAATATCACTCCAGAAATCAATGGGGGCCGGTATCCGGTCAAAAGAGCCGCCGGGGAAGCGGTTTCCGTGGAGGCGGATATCTACGCAGACGGCCATGATCATATCACAGCCGTGCTTCTTTTCCGCCGGTCCGAAGATACCGAGTGGCGGGAAATTCCCATGTCGCATCTATCCAACGACCGGTGGCAAGGCGAATTTCAAGTGACCAGAACCGGAACGTACTTATACACCATTAAAGGGTGGGTGGACCATTTCCGCACCTGGCAGAAAGATCTTAAGAAAAAATTTAATGCCGGGCAGGATGTCCGGGTTGAATTGAAAATCGGTGCCGGTCTTGTCAGTGAAGCTTCCCGGCGGGCGGAAAACCCGGAGCGGGATGCGCTTAAACGGTGGTCCCATATTCTTTTAAGGGCAAAAAACCCTCCCGAAGATATGGCTGCCGCCCTCAGTCCGGAATTGAGGGAGCTGATGCAGAGGCATCCTCCGGATAAATGGATATCGGTTTATGAACGGGAACTCAGGGTCGCAGTCGAGCGCCCCTGACCCTGAGCGCCGCTAAATGCTCGATCGGCTGATGCGTGGGTCCGTCCTCTCCGACGTAGATCGAATCGTGGGTAAAGACGTAGGTAACCGGGAGCTTCATCAGAGAGGCGAGGCGGATCGCCGGACGCATGTAGTCGGCAAAGACGAGGAAGGTGGCGCAGAAAGACCTCAGGCCCCCGTGCAGGGCGATACCGTTGGTGATTCCACCCATCGCATGCTCCCGCACTCCGAAGTGGAGGTTCCTTCCGGTCCGCTCGTAGGCATTGAAATCCCCCTTGCCGGACATCGCCGTCTTGTTGGAAGGTGCCAGGTCGGCGGACCCGCCGACTAAGTTCCCTACCCCGTCGGCAACCGCTTGGAGCACCTTTCCGCTCGCCGCCCGGGTAGCCACCTTGTCTCCCGCGTTGAACTCGGGGAGCTTTATGAGGTCGGAATAAGATTTCTTTTCGTTCAGGTAGGATTCGAGCTCGGCTTTCAGCGCCGGATTGTCCTTACCCCATGCCTCGTAGACCGCAATCCATTCCTCGTAGGCCTTCTTCCATCCCGTAGTCTTCTCTTGGAAGTACTCCCTGGCCCCGTCCTGTATGAAGAAGTCCTCGTTCTCGGGAATACCGAGCTTCTTCCGGGTATTCTTGATCTCCTCATCCCCCAAAGGGGCGCCGTGGGTCTCGTGAAAGCCCTCCATGCTGAATGCGCCCTTCCCGATGACCGAATTGATCATGATAAGGCTCGGCCGGGAGCTCTCCGCCTTGGCCTTCTCCACGGCCTCTTTGAGGCCCTCCATGTCGTAGGCGTCCACGGCCTGGGTATGCCACTTATAAGACTTGAACCGCGCGACCACGTCTTCCGAAAAGGCGAGATCGGTGGATCCTTCGATGGTGATTTTGTTGGAATCGTAGAATACGATGAGCTTGTCCAGCTCCAGATGGCCCGCCAAAGACGCCGCCTCGGAGGTCACCCCCTCCATCATACACCCGTCGCCGGCGAGGGAAAAGATATAGTGGTCGAATATCTTGTGATGTGCGGTATTGAAACGCGCGGCGAGCATCTCCTCGGCGACGGCCATTCCCACCGCATTGGAAAATCCCGCCCCTAAGGGGCCGGTAGTCGTCTCGACTCCGTCCAGGTACCCGTACTCGGGGTGCCCCTGGGTCTTCGAGCCGAACTGGCGAAAGTTTTTTAGATCGTCCAAGGATACGTCGTAGCCGCTTAGGTGGAGCAGGGAATAGAGAAACATCGACCCGTGGCCGGCACTCAACACAAAACGGTCCCGGTTGAGCCAGTGAGGTTCCTTCGGGTAGTGCTTCAAGACCTCCGAGAAGAGAACCGCTCCCAGCTCGGCGCAGCCCATGGGGAGCCCGGGATGGCCGGAGTTTGCCTTCTGAACCCCGTCCATGGACAAGGCGCGCACCGATGTCGCTATTGCTTCTAAAGCTTTGATATTCATAATAGTTCCTCCAGGTATGATTGAAGAATCTTAACCTAGATCTTTCAGAATTTAAAGTGCCCGTCGGGGATTGATTGCCGTGCCGGTTATTAAACGACCTCGGCGGTTTTCCACGCCCGGGATGAAATGAAGATACCAACCAGGTCCGGATCGAGCTTCTCGTGGTGGGTCCGGGCTATATCCGGGATCCCGTGGAATTCGTCGGGCCAGGGTATCTTGCTCACGAAATAGAGGATGCTCAGACAGACCGTCTCCTTGTCTTTAGGAGGTTCAGGGTCTCTTTCAGGGCGTCTTTGACGTGGAGGAGGGCGTAATTGACCGTCGAATCGGGATATTCGATGTGCCCCTCCACCGCATGAGATATGATAATGTATTCACCGCACTCATTACCCTTTATGGCTCTTTCTTGAAGTTTCCCCTGTAGTATACTACATTTTAGTCGGAGGGTGCATGGTACATCTACCCATTAACAACCGAATTGGAACGGTTGCTCTCGAGCCGTCTAAAATCATCTGTCTCGGACTCAACTATCGTGAGCATATCGCCGAGAGCGTCACCGCCGCAGCCTCCGGCACACAGGACGATGTGCCGGAGGAACCGATCCTCTTTCCCAAGACCCCGAACGCCCTTATCGGGCCGAAGGACACCATACTCATCCCCGCCTTCATCGACCGGTACGAATTCGAGGAGCCCCGGACCGATTACGAGGCGGAGCTCGCCGTCATAATCGGAAGGAGATGCAAAAACGTCCCCGTGGAGAACGCCCTCGAAATGGTTTACGGATATACCTGCCTGAACGACGTCAGCCAGCGGAACATTCAGACCGGGGATAAATCCGGGTGGTTCCGGGGCAAGTCCCTCGATACCTTCGCCCCGGTGGGCCCGGCGGTGACCCTCGCCGAGGACATGCCGGAGCCGCAGGACCTGCACATCCAATGCCGGCTGAATGGTAAAACCGTCCAGGATTCAAATACCCGGCACATGATCTTCTCGATTCCTGAAATCATAGCATTCGTCTCGATGAACTTTACACTGAATCAGGGTGACGTCATTGCCACCGGGACACCCGCCGGGGTCGGCCCTCTCCATGACGGCGACGTAGTAGAGGTTGAAATCGAATTGATCGGGGTGCTTACCAACCCGGTTTCCCGGGAGTACACCCCTTAAGGCTTCGGTGTATTCCCTACGCTCGCTTTCCAGAGCTTCCCCGCCCGCCGGGAACGCCTTCCCCGCGTCAAGAAGAGGAACGAGATAGCCACGAATAGGACGTAAACAAGGAAAATCCCCGCGGTCAGCCAGTAGTAGAAAGGGTTGTTGTCCCGGTACGCATAGGCGGGAAAATCGACCATCAAGATGTAGGGGATGGCCATGAGAAACATGATTCCCGCTGCGGGGATGTAGTCCCCCGATGCGGGGGTCTGAAACTCCGGATCCACCACCCGAAGGAGGGTAAGACCCGACG
>JAWODN010000023.1:0-6506 GCA_046483285.1 Candidatus Aminicenantota bacterium
TTTCTACATATGTTCTAATGTAACTGGCTCCTGGTGCATAAGGTGACATTTTCGCCAAACGGTCTAATTCCTTATTTGCCTTTTCTCGGGCCTTATCCGACATATTTGATTCTCTGATTTTCTTTCTTAATTCTTGTATTTCACTCCGCTGGCCCGGTTTTGCCCCCAATTTTTATTCTCTTTTTTGTTGACCGGACATATTTTTTGTGTCTATGATAGGTGATGAAGTCGCTTAGAGGATGGGAATTTGATGAAATGGAGGGAAAATCAACAGCAACAGAAAAACCAAATTCCTATGGTGTAGGGAGAGAGCGAATGAATAATGGAGGTTCTTAAAACAATATAAAAAAAATAAGGAGGAGATATTATGAGAATAAAATTTATTAAAGGTTTTATCACAGCATTAGCTCTACTTATGTTTTTCGGCTGTCCGTCAAATTCTAACGCAGACGCGGAAGGTTTTACAGCGGACATGATTCAAAAAGTAGACAACAGAACTATCGAAGGAAAGCTATTTGTGCAAGGAACTCAACACCGGATGGACTTGGAAGAAAACGGAGAAAAATTAAGCATTCTGGTGGACCGAAAAAGCGGCAAAACAACTATAGTGATTCATTCGCAAAAAGCCGCGCGGGAAATCGCGAACACCAGTCTCCAAAGCCTTTCGAATAACCCCTTTGAATCTTATAAAACTTTAATCGAAAAACACTCTTCGAGAGAAAAAGGATCTGAAGTGATTAATGGATACGAATGTAAAGAAATCGAAATCTACGAAGAAGATCAAAATCTGATGACAGCCTGGGTATCTGATAAACTGGATTGGCCAGTCAAAATTTCCCTCCAAGTCGAGCCCTCTCGGGAAACAGAATTGAAAAATATCAAGGAAAAAAATTTGGAGGAAGATTTATTCCAGGTACCAGAAGGTTATAAACTTTCACCTATGCGCGAAACAAAAAAAGAAGAAGCGCCGGTTAAAGAGCAACCTGAAGAAACTGAAGACCTAACCGCGAGCAAAAACGCTGTATTCAAAAAATTAGAAGAAAAAGGAATAGAACAGGAAACAGAAGACGGGACAATAAAATTAGCAAAAGTTGAAACATCAACATTAACCGAATGCTTCCCCGGCTGGCATTTTTTCCGTGTAACAAGAGAGAAAGAAATACAGGGCGGCGGTACCTCGTTTGGCTATATTTCGGTGGAAAAAGCGGCTGTTAGTAAAGACAATAAGAACGTATATATTTTAGATAGTCCGGGAACATCTATGCCACTTAACGAGGGACTTACCATGCTTCAGAATCAGGGTATAACACTCAATAATAAAGAAGACGTAGAAAAATTAGGAGACGCTCTGACTACTATTTACTATAGGGATTCCAAAGTCGAGGGGGTCGAATCTTTGGGCGAAAACGAATGGGTAATTTACAACGGAACATCTTTTGGGAAACCGAAAGGTTTTATAGTTAAAGTAGGCAGTAACGGAGAAATTACCGAATTAAACTACAAGTTAAAAATTAAGGAAAAATAGTAAGAAAAGATAAAACATCTTAAGAAATAAAATAGATCTTTGTCTTAAAAAGTAAGATGGAGATCTATTTTATTTATATATGATTAAAAACATGTAATATAATAGGCTATTTAATTATCGAAAGTTTCCGGCCTGGAGTTCATAGCCCGGGTGACCTCACATATTCCTGATAAAGGACAGGTTATGGTGCGCTATTACGGCCTCTATGCCAATGCCCACAGGGAGCCTGCCCTTGCGAAGGCAGGGGAAAGATGAGAAAAACAGATCCTTTGTGTCCCCTTATTATTGAAGATGAAGATCCCTTTATACAATCCAAAGGATGGGCAGAGATGATAAAGAAGGTCTATGAGATCGATCCCGCATTCAATCACGTAAAATGTAACCGAACTCCGAGAAAAGTGAGGTTGCAATTGCTGTTCGTTTACTTGCCAGCCGGTTTTCAGGTAAGATGGACCATATAAAACTGGAGAAAGGCGGCGCCATGAAAAAAACCACGATAATGATTATTATAGGCGGTTTGTTTTTATCCCTTATAGCGGCTGCAGCCTGCATAAAAGAGAAGGAGCAAGAAACATCAACATTAGTCCAGCCGGAAGAATGGTGGTCGGTGCACCCCAGACCGGTTTATTCACAGCTGGAAAAAGTCGGGACATTTCAAGCCTGGTTTGATGTATACCGTTTGGCTGAAGGGACCTACGCCGTTTACGAACCCAATCAGTTCGAGGAAGCGATCTGTTATTTGGTGGAAGGCAGGGACCAAGCCGCCCTGATCGACACCGGGACCGGCATCGGAAACATCCGTTCGGTGGCGGAAAAACTAACGGATTTGCCGGTTATGGTCATATTAACCCATGAGCACTACGATCATGTGGCCGGAGCCTGGCGGTTTGATGAAATCATCCATTACAATAGTGATGCCGCACTGAAAGTTCTGGCTCAAGGCCGGGACAATGCATCCCTGAGGAATTATATTGCCGGCGATTATCTTTGGAAACCGCTCCCGGAAGATTTCGACGGAGATACCTGGACCATTCCTCCCATCAAGCCTACCCGGCTGGTTGAAGACGGCGATCTCATTGATCTGGGAGAGAGAGTTCTGGAAGTGATCTATACTCCCGGCCACTCACCTGGACAGATGTGCCTGCTGGATAAGTCACGAAGGATTCTTTACTCCGGAGATCACTTTTTTCCAGGCCCGCTGTATGCCCATGCTCCTGACGTTAACATCGCTGATTATATCGCATCCAATAATAAGCTGACCGCCCGGGTGGATGAATTCGACCATATTTGTTCCGGCCATAATGATCCCTGGGTTGACAGTTCGGTACTTCCCAAGGTGAGCTCGGCTTTTGATGCTATTTTTCAGGGAGGCGGGGAGTATTCCCGGGATAAGGGCCTGCGCCGCTACCGTTTTAACGGATTCGATGTGTTGATCCGGGATGAACAAATTGAGCCGGTTAACACAAAATTTCCTGCTGTGGATGCCAACATGGTTTTTCTTTACTATACCGATCTGGAGCGGGCTAAGCAGTTCTATCAAGAAATACTCGGACTGGAAAAAGTCCTGGACTACGGATTCGCGGCTATTTACCGTACGTCTCCTTCCGCATATGTCGGGCTGGTGGATGAAGAGCATGGAATGCATGATGCCGATGATCCCAAAACGGTCACCCTGGCCTTTGTGACTGAAGAGATTGATGAATGGTATGCGTATTTAAAATCCAAAAATGTTCCGATTCGGGGGCCGGTCAAGGACGCCACCCGGCATGCCACCCGTGGTTTCGTAGCCTTTGATCCGGAAGGGTATTTTTTAGAATTTGAGTGTTTTTTAGACGACCCGGAAAACGAACGCCTGCATAAATATCTGGAAGGCGAGGAGTTGGTCTTCCCCGGTGATGAATCCCCGCAGAGGCCCTCTCATTTAGGCCTTCAGGCCAATGTGATTTGGCTTTATTACAAAGATCTGGAGGAAGCTCAAAATTTTTACGAGGAACAATTCGGCTGCCGGCTGCTGGTGGACCAGGGATTCGCTAAAGTGTATTCTTCTTCAGCCACAGGACTTATCGGGCTTGTGGACGAGGCTGAGGGCCTTCACCGCTTTACCGAAGAGAAGGCTGTCACTTTATCTTTCATCAGCCGGCGCGTCGACGACTGGTATATCCGCTTGGAAACTGCCGGCCAGCCCATGCTGGATGACATTATGGATATGCCGGACATACCGGTGCGGGTGTTTGTGACTACGGATCCAGGCGGATACTATTTGGAATTCGACCGGTTTCTTCTCGATGAAGCCAACAGCCAAATAAGAGGCTATCTCTCCGGATCTGCGGAGTGACTACTGGCCTGGATACTTCCATGGAAACATTACGGCTATACCATATATTTATTGCGGATTCATTCATGTCATTTTTTTATAATCCGATATTCCGCCGGATTTTTTGCCGGTACCACAAGCTCGTCACCGTAAAAAACGTCTCCTTGCGAATTAATCAGAGCGGCTTGGCGGGCGATAAAAACACCTTCTTCGCGTAAAAGCATAAGCCGGCCGGTCAAAATCCACTCGGTTTCGTCCACAGTTGTTTCCGCTTGGGACAGGCTGAAGTCCCATTTGTCTGAGTCGGTCAGGGAGGGCGCGGATTGTAGGGTCGTGAAAACTCTCCAGCCCTGGACATTGTTGGTGATGCTCGAATAAATGGGCCGGGTTCGCCTTTCTTCCCGGGGAAGCAGGGTTTGTTCTTCCTCCCGGGAGCTCCCGTAGAGGAGACGAAATGAAGACGGGTCTTCAACAGGGACGGAAATCAATCCTTCCGCTAGAATTTTGCGTTCCGGGTCGATAAGATAAGCACCGAATCCAATCAGGCTTTTCTTCCTTTTGAGCCAGAAAATGTCTCCCAGCAAAGTCCACTGGCGTTCGGAATCTTTATTGGAAGACCGGCTGTGAATAACCGCTTTTCCCTGTTGGAAATTGACAAGGTTTCTTTCAAATTCATTTATGGAGAATGATTTTCGTGCAGTATGGACTTCAAGACCTGGTTCGATGGTGAATATCGCGGATATATCCAGTTTTCCATGATCCGGCAGCCCCGGCTCCTGCGCATCCAGTATGGCGTCTTCCAATGAAACGACATCAGGTCTTTCCAGCCCAAGCTGCATGTACTCCAGGATAAGCAAGGTGACAGCATCCCCGCTCCGTATCGCCATAGTCTGGATACCGTCTTTGTCCAGCTTAAAGGCTGCGGTGTGTTTTCTGTTGGTCTCCCGGTTACGGAATTCCACCTCGCCTTCTATCCGGTTTTCGGACATTTCGAGGGCGGCTGGGTTAATCCAGACGCGGTAGTCTCCAGCCATGTGAGTCATGGTGATCTCGCCGCTGAACCATGACGCTCCGTAAATCGGCAGTGTTCCCGCCGCAGGCATGGTAAGTTTGGAGATAGAAATTCCGCTGGAAACCAAGTCTTCAAAAATCCGGTTAAGGGCAGGCAGGGGGGCACCGCCCAAATCGAAATCCGAAGCATTGAAGCCTGTGGTTTTCAGCGTAAGGTCCGGAAAATTCGTGAACTTGGATTCATCTTTTAGATAGCACTCGAAAAGGGAAAATTTCAGCCGGACGGGAATTTGACTCATGCGGGCTCTTTCCAGCCAGAATTCAGCTTCCTTACGGACGTCCTTATTTTTATCGGACTCGGCGGCTGTTTCCATCAGTTCCATGCCGGAATCGGGGAAAAACCGCCCCAGCAGGGACACAATCTTTTTTCTGACTGCCTGGTCAGGATCGTTTTCCAGCAGGCGGTGGTAAACAGGAAGCACGTAGTCCGGATTAAGTTCGGCCATGGATTGAAGCGCCGCAAGCTTTATGTCTTGGCTGCTTTGTTCCTGCGATACAGCCCGTTCAATATAGGTTTTATAGGTATTTTTTCCGCTTAAAACCAGCTGAGCGGCGATTTCCACTTGCAAAGCCGCGGCATCATCCCGCCATACGCTGTCCGGGTAATTATGCATCAGCTGATTGGTTTTATCGACAGCGGCTTCTTTTAACTGAACGATAATATCTTCTCTCTCCGTCTGCTGCGACAGCATATTCAGGCTTTGCGCCAGCCAGTAAAAAGCTTCGTCCCGAAGTTCCCCTTCCGGAAAATCTTCCAGGTAAGCTTCCAGTTTCCTGCGCGCCTGTTCCCACTCCCGTTTGAAGACATATTCCTTGGCCGCGAAGAAGCGGTCCATCTCATCGAAAGCCGCCATTGTATTCCCGGCTGAAGCGGCATATATATCCAGCGCCAAGCCCGCGCCGGCGGTGATTCCCCATATGATAATCCATCCTGCCATGATGTGTTGTGTGACTTTTTTCATCGTTTGACCTCCACGTCAAATGGTCGGTTGTGAAGCAATGAGCTCCCGCAATTTAAGTGAAACACCCGTTTCCCGGATCATACGGGCTAGGTGCCGGGCCGATTCCCGGTCATCCGGCCGCAGGTTATCGATTGAGACCAAAATGAATTCCAGATCCTGCAGCAGCTTCTGTTTTTCCCTGTTTCCGGCGCGGGCGGCCAGGTCCTTGAGCGTGCGGGTCTGCCGCAGCATGTCGCGGACAATCCGTTTTTCCAACTGACGAAATTCTTGCGGCGCCTCTTCGCGGCGGTTCACGAAGTTAATCAGTACCGGCCTCAGATTGTCAGCATAAGCGGTCAGGGATGGGATGGCGGCTGAACCGGATGGTAATTCCTTTCCACCGGACAAAACCATTTTGCCGGCGAAATAACCCAGAATAAACACCATCAGCAGGGAAGCGGCGGCAAAGGCCCATTTCCGCACCGGTTTGATCGCCGGAGGCCGGCGCCGCTCCAGGGTCTTGGCAGAGATAATCCGCCAGGATTTTTCAAGGTCTGGAGGCGGGGTTTCTTCCTTTTGCCGCCGGTCCAGAAGCGGGGCAGATTTCTCGACCAGCCGGGCGCATTCCGGACATTTTTTGATGTGGGCGTCCAAT
>JAWODN010000088.1:0-14606 GCA_046483285.1 Candidatus Aminicenantota bacterium
CAACCTGGTCAGATTCAAATCCGAGATTCTCGATCTCGGATTTGTATCTGACCAGGTTGACTGGTCAGACTTGGTAGCTCTGTACTCGGCATATCTGGCTTACTCACTTAGGAGCGCGCTAAAAGAAGTGCTGCTGGCTGGGTACCGCAGACTCTTTGGATGAGCATTATGTTGGGACAGCTATTCATTCACGTCGGGCTGCACAAGACTGCAACCTCGCTTCTCCAGCGGGTGGTGTTTCCCGGTCTCGATCTCAACTACGTTCCTCGGGATCACCCTGAGATCGGCCTTCTGCTGCGCCAGGCAGGAAGGGATTGCCACGGCTTGCTGGCGCAAGCCTCGCAATGACAAAGCGGCATGTCATTCCGGGGCACGCCGTGCCTTTGAGTGTGCCCTGGCGACTGATTTGTCCAAAATCAAGCAGGCATTCGAGGAATTCCGGTAGGCTTCCTGCTTTCATCCTTCAGGAGAGGCGCCGGGCCTGTCTTCCTTAAAGATAAAAATGCGGCGGATCAACCCGTCGTCCGGCGGCGGATAATCTCTTTTTCCTTGCTTCTAGCGGAGTCAAGGCGTTCCTGCAGCTCATCCAATAAAATCCTCACCTTGATATGGGCCAATTTCCGCATGCCCTCCTGCTGCCGGTCATAATGATTCCGCAGGTGTCTTTGGATATCTTCTTCCCCCATAACCAGCTTCAGAAACTCATCCTGATGCAGTTCTTTCAAGAGGATCTCGTAATCCCGTGATTTTGCCAGAATATCATGCTGCTCACTTATCTGTTTCCGCCTGGCGCGGTAATCCTCCTTGACATAGTCGGGCAAAGGGCCCAGCAGTTTTTTAGCCTCTTTCAAAGCCGTCTCGAAATAGGATTTCCCTTCACGCAAATATCCCCGGCCGCGGTAAAACATTTCCTGAGAGCCTTTGCCCGCAAGAATATCATCAAACGCATGAATGGCCTGGTTCAAGCATTCCAAGCATTTGGATGCGGTGGGAAAAATCCATTTTTCGGTTTTTTGGTCCATTATTTTCCTCTCCTTCGAAACCGCTTCCCCGGGACGAAACAGCCGGGAATCATTCGCCGCGGGGCTCCCCGTCCTGGTTTCTCTCCTTTTATTACCTTTTTTAACAGGGATATACAATTTTTTAATATTTAATAGTCTGAAGGATGAACGGTCCGGAGTTGCCGGCCGCGGTTATTGTCCAGCCTTTATTCGTCCAGATGGCATTCAAAAAAACCTGCGGCTGTGTCTGCACGGATTGGAAGCTCTGCGTCCGCATTGACTTCAAATCAGGCCTGTTGTAATATAGCCTGACTTATTCACGGGCCGGGATTGCCGCAGATACGAGGCGCTGGGCATGACGCTGTGGTCATTCACCGCGAATGCCCTGCAACAAAGTATTATTGCGAGGCCTGCGGAGCAGACTGTGGCAACCTTAGACGAATAATTTATAAAGAACGGAGGCGTCTAAGATCCTCACGTCGCTTCGCTCCTCAGGACCCCGCCCGAAGGGTAGGGTGTCATCACAATTTTTTTATGAATTCATCATGTGTATAATACACCACAAACCACGAAAATCACTTCTGAGCTGTTGCCATGGGGGCGGGATGATGGATAAGCCGGCCCGTATGAAGGCTGAGCGGGCACGGTTCCTCTCCGCAGGAGAGGAGAGCGAAGCCGGAATCGGAGCGGATGTCCTCGCTGGGGACATCCGCGTGGCGGCGATCCATCTCCCGCTCCCATGGCAACGAGGATTCGATTTTCTAAGGTATAGGTCAGGATAACCAAACTTGAAAATGCCCTTTCGGTAAACAGGATAAAACGCCCGGCTGAATGCCAAAAAGCTAAAAGAGGATCTTATGACAGAAAAAGAAAGCAGCCGCATTCCCATTCATTATGATTTTTCTGCATTCGAAGACGAAATCTATCAGCGGTGGCTGAAATCAGGAGTTTTTTCCGCGCAGCCCGATACCCGCGACAACCGCTATGTGGTCATGATGCCGCTGCCCAATGTCACCGGCGCCCTGCATATGGGACATGCCATGGACAATGTCATGCAGGATCTTTTGATCCGCTGGCACCGCATGATGGGAGACAACACACTCTGGATGCCGGGAACCGATCATGCCGGAATCGCCACCCAGGCCGTGGTGGAAAAGAGGCTTTTTGAATTGGAAGGCAAGACCCGCCATGACATCGGCCGTGAAGCATTGATTGCCAAGATCTGGGCTTGGAAAGACGAGTATCAAAAACGCATCATCAAACAGCAGCAGCGCATGGGGTGTTCCTGCGATTGGGACCGTATGCGCTTCACCATGGATGCGGTCTGCACGCGGGCGGTCCGGGAAGCTTTTTTCCGTCTTTTCCGGGACGGATTGATCTACCGGGGCGACCGCCTGGTCAACTGGGACTGCCAGCTTCAAACCGCAGTTTCCGATGATGAGATCGAGTATGAAAAAATCCAAGGCCATTTCTGGCACATCCAGTACCCTGTCATCAATCCCGGTCCGGACGAGCCCCATATGGTGACAGTGGCCACCACCCGCCCGGAAACCATGCTCGGTGACACGGCTGTGGCATGCCATCCTGATCCGGAAGGCGCATTAAACCGGTATCTGGAATCCCTCCGGGAACGGATCGCCAGGTCTCCCAAAAAGGAAAAGGGGCCGCTGGAGGAATGGCGTCAGCAAATCGAAGAGCGGAGAGAAACCCTTCTTCCCCGCTTGCTGAAACTGAAAAAAATGGCCGGGCACAGCCGCAAAATCCGGCTGCCGCTTCTTAACCGCGAACTTCCCTTGATACTGGATGAGTGGGCCAAGCCGGAACTCGGCTCCGGATGCGTAAAAATCACTCCCGGACATGATCCCAACGATTACGATGTTTGGACCCGCCACAAAAACAAAATCCGGCTCATCAACATATTGAATCCGGACGGATCTCTGAACGCCAATGCCGGGCCCTATTCCGGCATGGACCGGTTTGAAGCCCGGGACAAAGTTGTTTCAGACTTGAAAGAGCAGGGCTTTTTAGAGGGCGTTGAAGACCGGGTGATAGAAATCGCCCATTCCGACCGGTCCAAAACCCCCATCGAACCATACGTTTCCAAACAGTGGTTCATCCATATGGGAGACAGGGAAAGCGGCATCCGGTGCGGAGCCGGAACGGAAAAAGAATTCCCTGGCGCGGGATTGGCGCAGATCGCCATCGACGCTGTTGACGAAAAGTATCAATCCCCTTCCGGGCGCCGCCTGACTTTCCATCCCGATCACATCCGGTATGGGGGAACCTACAAGAGCTGGCTGGCGGAAAAAAGAGATTGGTGCATAAGCCGCCAGTTATGGTGGGGGCACCGCATCCCGATCTGGCATGCTGAATTCCCGTCCGAAGATCTGGCCCGGACTGTTCCGGAACTCCCCCGCGGAACCAGCCAGGAATTATGGATCAGCATCGCCGATCAGGAAGGACGCTTGTATCCTGTTGAAGATCTCCCCCGATTGGAAACCGGAAAAATATTCAGCCTGCTGGTCTGCCTGAGGGATGAGAAGGCGGAAGATAAATTCGCGGCCGGACTGGAGGCGGCCGGACTGAAGCAGGACCCGGATGTCCTGGACACCTGGTTCTCTTCAGCGCTGTGGCCGTTCAGCACCTTGGGCTGGCCCGATCCTGAGACAGCCGGGGTGGATCCGGGACAAAAACCCCTGGGGCGCAGCAATGGTTCCGACTGCCTGAGTTATTATTATCCGGGTTCATGCCTGGTGACGGGACGGGACATCATCACTCTGTGGGTGGCCCGGATGATGGTGATGGGATTGTATCTCTTAGGGGATGTGCCCTTCACCGATTGCTTTATCCACGCCAACATCCAGGACGGCAAGGGCGAACGCATGAGCAAAAGCAAAGGCAACGGGATAGACCCCGAAGATATCATCGATAATTACGGTGCGGACTCCATGCGTTACATTCTCAGCGACATGCAAACCGGGACACAGGACATGCGGCTTCCGGTCCAGGCTGTTTCCCCCTATACCGGGAAATTGATCGATCTCGCCACGGCCAAGCACGGACGCACTGTTTTCACCTATATCTGCCCGGAAACGGGCAAAGAATTCGACGTCCTGGGCACCATGGCCGAGCTGCCCACCGCTAAAATCATCAGTCAAAGATTCGATGTGGGGCGGTCATTCTGCACCAAACTCTGGAATGCAGCCCGTTTCGCTCTCATTAACCTGGGAGAACACACCTTTGCCCCACTGGATTCCGATCAGCTGCAGCCGGAAGATCACTGGATTTTATCCCGTCTTTCCCGGAGCATCCGCACCGTAACAGATGAACTGAAGGCGTACAATCCATCCGGAGCCTTGAGCGGGGTCCGGGATTTTTTTTGGTCCGAATTCTGCGATTGGTACCTGGAATTCATCAAACCGCGTCTTCAGAACGAACCCTCCGCTTCATCAGCCAAGCCGGTTTTGGCTTTGGTTCTGGATCAAATTCTGCGCCTGCTCCATCCTTTTGTTCCCTTCATCACTGAAGTCTTGTGGGCCGGCCTCAACGAGCAGTGCCCCGAAAGGGGGTTGGACCGTGTTGTTCCCGCCGAAAACACACTGGCCGCCTCCGTTTGGCCGAAGCCGCACCCGGAATGGGAAAATGACGGCATAGAGTCTGATATGCGCCTCACCCGGGAAGTCATTCGGGCGCTCCGCGATCTCAGGGCCCGTTACAGCATTTCTCCTAAGAGGGAACTGGAAGCCCTTTTCAAAGCCTCAGGAAAATCCGCGCAAAGACTGCGGAATCAACAAGGATTGATCCGGAACATGGGAAGGCTGTCGGCCCTTCATATTTCGCAGGACGTCAAAAGGCCTTCCACCGCCGCCACCCAGGTGGTTGAGGATGTCGAAATTTTTCTCACCGGCCTGATCGATCCGGAAAAAGAGCGGAAACGCCTGACCACTCAATTAAAAAAACTGGGAGAAGACGCGGCAAAATCCGAATCCAAACTGAGCAACGAAAATTTCACCAAAAAAGCCCCCGGCCATGTGGTGGAAGAAGAAAAAAAACGCCTCAAGAGTATCCGGAGTCATTTGGAGCTGATCCGGCGGAACCTCAAATCACTGGAAAATTCCGACTGAACCCATGTCTCATCGCCGGATCCAGCGCCTATCCGGCTGCAGGTTGAGAGCCCTCATCAGCCACCGGAATATCTCCTGTGATTTATCATAATTCCCGTGCCCTGCGCCTCTCACTTCAATGTACTCATGCCTGACACCCAATTTCTTCAGCCGCTCGACCGCACGGCGGGGCTGCTCCACCGGAACGGCCTGATCTTTATCGCCGTGAACAATCAAAATATTCAATGGAACCGGCTCCTGCATTAGGTCCAGGACATTTTCCCCTTCCAATTCAGGCGGAGGAACGATCGCCCCTGACCGGATGATCAATGCCCTGAATAAATCCGGATTCAGGAAACCCAGCCGCCAGGCTCCGTAACCCCCCATGGAAAAGCCGTCCAGAACAATCCTCTCCTTGTCGATGTTATAAAATGTCAATAAATGACGGAGACACTCGATGACATCCCGCCCGGAATCCCCCAGGTACCATCCGGATAAATCCCTGGCTTGGGGAGCCATAATGATCATAGGAACCAGCCGGTCCTGGCTGCGCAGCATATCATGCAGCCGGACCATAGAGCGGATATGGGTTTGCTCGTCCACTCCGCTTCCGTGAAGAGTGACCAACAACGGGACCGGACTCTCAGGATCAAAGCCGGGGGGAACATAAACGGAATACGGCTGCAGGGTTCCATCGATTCCGGATTTATGGGCTAAGCGCCCCACCCTGCCGGGGGGGAAAAGAGCGGGCCGCCCCTTTTCAAGTTCATCCATCAATTCCGGCGTCTCCTCCATCCACTTTTTCAGAGAATCAAATTCAGCATAATCCGGAGCCCCGGCCATAAAATCTTCGATCCATTCAAAACGGATTTCCACGGAAGGAAAGCTTTTTATAACCGTCCCGGCGTCTTGTTTCTCCTCCATCTCCGATTTCATTTTGTTGAAGCGGGATCGCCTGTCCTTCAATTCCCCGCGGTTGAGAATGAAAAAAGTATGATTCCGGCTGTAAACCAACTGGCCGCTGCTGTTGACCACGCCCACACTGAGATCATAGACTCCTGAAGTGTAATCCCTTTGCGGGAGAAGAAAAGGCTGGCGGTTCATTCCGGCCTTTAAAGTCAGGTTTTTGGATTCATCCAAGGCAAAAGCGCCTGAAACCGAAATGATGCGCAGCCGCCACCCCTTTAAATCTCCGGGAGAATGCAAAGCGGTTTTTAATTCCATGTCATCATCATGATAGAAATGGGTCCTGTTCATCAAAGATTGGATCTGGACTTTTTCCGGGACCGGATTATTGAGCTGAAACAGCTTCCCTTTGCGCAGGTTGGTTGCTTCGGTATCATAATGCCGGTCCGGCTCCAACTGGCGGATGTTTTCCCGGCGGCTCTGGTCCCGGTCCACATAAGTCAGGTTGACAGCTAAATTTTCCCGGAAAAAGGGCTGAAACGGCTCCAGATAATCCCAGGGGATGGCCAGTTCATAAAGCATGGTATTTTTATCATCTTGTATCCGTGTTTTCATCTCCAGGTGTTTAATTGATTCTCCCGGAAAATACACCCCGTTGCGGTTGACCAAAACTTTTTGATCTTCTCCGCTTTGACGGGAAAACCCGAATGAGGTGAAGATGACACCTTCCCCCTCAGGGGAATCGACGAAAGTCAAATAAAATCCATCCCCGTATCTCCAGCTGCGGTCGGGAAATTCCAAGTGGTCGTCGGCCACCCGAACCGCCGCATAAAAATTCTCGGCATCATACATAAAGCGGGCGGATACGGATATATCCTGATTTCCCTCCATTATTTTTCCGTCAGGAGTCCGGTTGACAGGAATCTCCGGAATTCCCTCCCATTCCGAAAAATCACCGTCTATGGCAACATCCACTTGAGTCAGGGAAAGAATCAATCCGTCTTCCTCCTGGAGAATTCCGGCTCCCAGACCGGGGGCGGCTAAAATAACGGCCATGATGATGATATGATTGATGTTCCGCATTTTTCCTCCTGGGCATTCATTGCCTTCCGGCGCTCCCCCGCAGAAAAAGCCGGGCCGCGCCGGCAGGCTTTTATGAACCGCTGGACGCTGTTTTTGTCATCATTTCATGATATACTTGTAAATATCCGGCATCTTCAAACGGATCCGTTCCAAAGCTTCGGATGATATCCACTGCGGAGAAAGGGGCACCCGCTTGACAAATTCCGCAGATTGATTCACATCCCGGCCGTATTTGTATTCCAGAGGAAAATTCCCAAGCTCATCGATTTGGTTTTGAGGCAGGCGGGGGTTGGGAAGAGACACAAAAAATTCACTTTCCGCATTAGAGCTGCTGCCGAAGCTGTTGTTCTCAACCAGCTTAAGATAAAGCTCCTCGGCTTCAGATTCGGCCGGATCAACGAAATGAATTTCCCGGGCGATAAATCCGGCGGTACCGGGATTCAGCTGACTTAAATAACGGAAATGCTCTTTGAATTCATCCTGGAAAAACGGATAATGGGTGCAGCCAAGGACGGCCACCCGCAAAATATGACCAGGATATTTCCGGCGGGATTTTTCAACCAGATGAGTCACATAGTAACGTATGTAATTGACCACGGAATTCAATTCGACGGAAACAATATTTCCGGCGTCATCCCGGCTTATCAGCAGCCCTTCCGGTTCAAAGTGATATTCTTCCCATAATTCAGGCAGAATCGGGTATACGCTGTGACCCAGGCTGGGGCCCTGATACATATCCCCCCGGACATGCCCGGCATCGGGATCGATGTAGGCGGGGTCGCCGTCCACCGCCGCCGCCAGCCCAAAGCCGGCTTGCAGAACCACCCGCGTCTCTTCCATTCCCCTTTTTCTCAATTGCCCGGCCAGCGCCCGCTGGTATCCTCCGGAATCGACGGTTCCTTGAGTGGCGAAAACAGCGATGATGCTGTTCCGGTCATCCGGCGGGATGAGTCCGGCGGCGGCTTTGGCTCCGGCCTCGACAATCCCGATAACCGGAATATCCAGGTCCCACTTCCCGAGACACCGGCGGATTAAATCCAGGCCGTAGGCTGTGGCGGTATTGCAGGCGATGACAACCGCTTTAACCGGTGGTTTGCTCGTTTGAAGAGAATCCTCCTCCGGATGAAGGTAATACCGGCTTCCCAATAAAAAACCCACATTCTTGATTATGAGTTCCCGCAAAAAATCAGCTTTGTCTTCGGCGCCATATCGCCCATAGGGCAAATTGGCGCTGTCAGCCAAAAAAATAAATTTTTCGGATTGAAAATCCGGGATTCCATCCGGCCCGCAGGAATGATCCTGATTGTTGAACTTGTCCAGTTTTAAAACGGCATCCAGAACGGTCAGGCCTCCTGTGCCGGAATCAAAAACTCCGATAGGCAGCTCCGCCTTCTCATCCGGATAGCTCGAAAAATCAACGTAGAAAGGGCTGTCTTTTTTTTCAGCGATTTCCTTAATAATAGAAAATGATCCCAGGTCTAAACCGGTTTGATCCGGCGTCTGGGACCGGCAGGACAGGAAAAAAACACCCAACACGGCAACAGCCGAAACGGCAGCCGCTGCTCGTTTTCGAACATCCATGTTTGAACCCTTCATCCTGATCTATTCATCATGAGTAACACACCACGAACCATGCAAATCATTTCTGAACTGCGGCCATGGGGGCGGGATGATGGATAAGCCGGCCCGTATGAAGGCTGAGCGGGCACGGTTCCTCTCCGCAGGAGAGGAGAGCGAAGCCGGAATCGGAGCGGATGTCCTCGCTGGGGACATCCGCGTGGCGGCGATCCATCACCCGCTCCCATGGCTACAAGAAAACGATTTTCTAAGTAATAGATCAGGTTCATGTCATCATCCCCAGCAACCCTCCCCTTCAAAAAAGAAAACATCCTGTGGGAAAAAAGAACGATCCGCTGTTCATTATCCCGGTTACGTGCTACTTTCAGTTTATCTTACCCTCATTTTCAGGTCAACCGGAATTTAAAAGGGAAACGATTTTCTAACCTGGATGATGAGCGGGCCGGGACGGCGGCAGATATTTTGACTCCATGTGAAAATTCATTTACATTAACGGCAATGGACCGTTTGCCCCAAGGATACGCCGGTAAAATTCTGGAAATCGATTTGAACACGCTCACCTTCCTAAAACCGGATTTATCCCCCCGGCTGGCCCGTCTCTTCGCCGGCGGGCGGGGACTGGGCGCGGCCCTGCTGATTCACCTCCTGGTAAAACCTTCTCCCCCTTCCAATCCTTTTTTTAACCTATCCCCTTTAAGCCGGGACAACATTCTCATATTCTCCTCCTCTCCCCTGACGGGAACCCCGGTCCCGGCGGCTTCCCGCTTCCATGCCGTTTTCAAGTCCCCCTTAACCGGAGCTGTCGGCTCCGCCAATGCCGGCGGAAAATGGGGAGTGGCCCTTAAACGCACCGGACATGATGCCTTGGTCCTTAAAGGGCGTTCACCTCGACCGGTGGTGATTTATATCAATGAACACCAGGTCCGCTTTGACTCCCCTCCGGCCGTTGCGGAGCTAGACGTCGAAAACATAACCGCTTCCCTGGAAAAACGTTACGGCAAACAAGTGAAGGTTTTGACCGCCGGTCTCGCCGGACACAACCTTTCTCTTATTTCTTCCATAATGAATGACCGCGGCCGGGCTCTGGGCCGGGGAGGAACGGGCGCTGTCTTGGCCTCCAAAAACTGCTGGGCCGTAGTGGTGGAGGGTTCGATTAAACCGGCTGCGGCTCACCCGGAAAGGTTGAGGCCGGGGTGTCACTCCGGCTCGGTGTTAAAAGGACTGGCCAAAATACGGCTCGGTAAACTCACCAAGCCGCCCCGCCAATACGGCACTCTCGCTTCCATGGGAACAGACGGGCTGCTGGGGATGCTGGCCCAGCACCATGAACTGATCCATAAAAATTTTTCAGACAATGACCATCTTCCAGAAAACCTGGATAAAATCAAAGGAGAAGCCTTGGCCTCACATCCCCGAATTGAAGTCAAGCGCCGCTCCTGTTACAACTGCCCCATCGGCTGCACACGGGAAACCCGCATCCGGGGAGCTGCACCGCCGGCAGCGGGAGAAGGCCCTGAATTCGAAACCGTGGCCATGCTTGGGGCCAATTTGGATATTTATGACCTGGAACTGATCACCCGGGCTAATTATCTATGCAACCGGTGGGGATTGGATACCATTTCCCTTGGAGGAACCCTGGCGGCTTTAATGGAAATTTTCGAATGTGTTATTCAAAAAAATAAAAAAAACCTCACAGCTCCTGAAAAAACTTTTTTAATCGACATTGATGAATTCCGCCGCGCACACGGAGACCCCGTTTTCGGCAACTCATCCTGCCTGCTTCCTTTAATACAAGCCGCCGCGGAAAAAAAAGGAATCGGAAAATTCATCGCCGAGGGGGCCTTCCGTTTATGCCGGCGTTACGGTCATCCTGAAATATCCATGACCGTCAAGAAAATGGAGCTTCCGGCTTATGACCCCCGGGCCGTCTGGACCCAGGCCCTCTCCTACATGGTCAACAGCCGGGGCGGCTGCCATCTTCAAGCCGGATACTCCGCTCCTCTGGCCTTTTGCGCCGGATACGGTGAATTCCCCGGCAACAAATCAGAAGGCGCCGCCCTGGTCGCACGACATGCCGCTTATCACAATTGCGCTTATGATTTCCTGGGGGTGTGCGCTTTCGCCGGTTTTTCCATCACTCTGGATGAATGGTCCAATATGTGGAATGATGTCACGGGCCTGGAATATAAAGCCAGCGATTTGGAAACCATCGCCAAGAGGGTTTTCAGTCTGGAAAGACTTTTCAATCTCTTGTGCGGATTTTCCTGCCGGGATGATTGGCTTCCGGACCGGTTTTTCAGCCGGCCCATTCAAGTTGAGGGGCGAAAACAAATCTGTCCAGGGAATGAATTCAAGAGGATGAGATCCGAATTCTATCAGGCGATGGGATGGGATGAATACGGCATTCCATCCTTGAAAACCTATTCAGAGCTTGAACTGGAAGCCGTACTTCCTTTGGAACAAACTCAGAAATGGCTGAAGGAGAAATTAAAACGGGAGATGACATGAAATCACGCGGACCCGCTTCTCCGGAAAAAGTTTATGCCTTGATGCGGGCGGCCGGAAAGGCCCTTATGCTGACCGGCGGCAATAACACGCACAGCGGAAATTTTGCCGTTCGGGACACAACCGACCGCGGCCTGTTTTATGTGACGGCTTCCGGCGCGCAATTGGGAGCACTGACTCCAGCGGACGTGGTTCCCCTTCGGTTCTCCGGAGTCAGTTGGGGGGATGCCCGGGCTTCCACTGAGTCGACCATCCACCGCCGGATTTTGGCTGTTCCAGGAGCGGAAGCTGTCATCCACGCCCATCTTCCCGAAGCGATTATGGTGACTTTTGATACTCCTGACCACCAAAACTATCTTCTTCATTTGGAGGGGGAAAACAAAGACTCTGAGCACCTGTTCGTCCCTGTGGATTGGACGGGAAGCCGTGTGCTTGGCCGGATTCCATCAGGAGTTTACCGGGAACCGGTGGGATCCTTGGAGATGGAAAAACGCATCCCGGAATACTTGAAAAATCACCAATTGACCCTGGTTAAAGGCCACGGCCCTTTTGTCCGGGGAAAGAACTTGCAGGAATGCCTTCACCTTACAGGAGTCCTTGGTGCGGCCGCGGTTCTCTTAGTCACCGCCCGGCTGCGGGGGGTCGACACACCCCTTTTGTCCCGTAAAATTCATCAAAAAGGAGCTTCCAGCCTCTATCCCCAAGCGGTTCACTCTTTTTGCTTGGATGAAATGGGAAAATATCAAACTGAAGATATTTCTACGATCTCGGTTTTTAAGGAAAGGGGGCAATTTAACTTCTACCAAAAAATTTCCCCCTACGGGACCGGATCCATGAGCGAAAAAATCACCGAGAAAGAGATGCTTTACTGCCCTTCGGCTTCCTTTCCCCAAGGATTTGAGCCGGCCGTGGCGAGAATATCCCTTAAGCCCGAGCCTGAGGATGACTGGGATTTGTCTTTACACAAGACCATTTACCGGGAGACGAACAATAAAACCTGCATCCGGACCTTCAGCCCCCTGGCTTCGGCCGAAGCCATGGCCGTTGTGGCGGAAAATTTCGGCATGAAGGCTTTGCTTCAGCCGGATGATGTTTCTATTGATTATTCCCATCACCGGGACCACCCGGTGATTAAACCCATCGATGCCGAAGCCGTTTATCTTAATCCCCGCCTCGGACTATGCAACTCAAACGCCCCCCTCTCCGCCATCCTGGATATGCTGCGCTGGCACAAAGGCGCCTGCCTTATCGCCGGACTCGGAGCCCTGGGAGTGGGAAAAGTGACTCTGGAACAGGCGGCCCATCATGTGTCCTCCGCGGAGTTTATCGCCCGCTACCGCCAAGCCGTCTCCTTAACACAAAAAATCCTGCAGGGACCGCCGGTTTCCCATTTTGAACCTGAGACACAGTAAACTTTCACGGAGCGGAGCACTTTTGAGTCTGTCATTCCGGGGCACGCCGTGCCTTTGAGTGTGTCATCCCCCGGTGCGAAGCACCGAGGGATCCCTTACTGCTTCGTCTTGGCGGTGGGTTCCGCTTTTACGATGCAGAAAGGGATGGCCACGCGGCCTTCGGCCGCTCGCCATGACAAAGTGGCAGGAAGGGATTGCCACGGCTTGCTGGCGCAAGCCTCGCAATGACAAAGCGGCATGTCATCCCGAGGAACGAAGCGACGAGGGATCTGTGAGTGCTTTCGTCAAGCCATATGAACAATGGGTTGCAAATTAGAAGCAGTCCGGGATCCTTAGCTCCGCTCAGGATGACATTAAATTAATGAAAGGTCGTCACTTCACTGCGACGAGCCGCAAGCCGGCAGATGCGGTGAGATCCGGCCCGCCCAAAGGGTAAAAAAATTGCGATTAAAATGAAATGCCGGCAAAGGAAAAACGTTATGTTTGTGCTTTTTATAAAAATGATGAATATCAGTGTTAATGAAAGATTGGCAAGACCATCGCCATTTTTTTATGAATAATAGGGCTTCACAAAAATACTTTACAGAGATAGATTGGGCAAAAAAGTTTTAACAAAACGGATTTTGTCTTCAAAGCCTAAATTATGTGCAGCCAGGGCGATCAGGACTACAGTGATATGAGCTATTGTGCAGTGATTTTGTGTGGCTTGAAGTCCCACTACAGTGGGATTTAACATTGTGATCGCTAACAGCCTTGAAAAGACTCTTTCGGCCGAAGACCGCTGGTTGTATATTTCTTTAAAGATTAGACTGTCATAATTGATATATTTTCTGACAGTTGGGGTCAAACGCAAGAGGTAGTTGCATCCTTTTTGGGAGAAGTATTTTGGGTGTGAAGCCGGGCAAACCAGGAATTTCCCCTGATATTTTTTCCCATAATGGAGGGGGCAGCTGTATTGAAGATATGTTCTTCCTCTTGTCGTCATTTTCCCTCGTCTATGCATTGTCAGATTAGCGGGGCAGATGATAGTATCTTTATGAACAATAAAGTCTTCTCTTTGATGATGTCCGCGGGGATTCCTAGGGATTACAGGCATGGCCTTGATTTCATGATAGATATAAGAGAGGATTTCTTCACTGTCATAATTGGCGTCAGCTGTAACCGCCTCAATATTCATAAAAGAATATGATTTCATTTCCTTAAGCAAGGTTAAAGCCACTTTTTGTTCGTGTTGGTCTGCAGGCAGGGTTATTTCCAAAAGCGGGAGTTCGGTATGTGTATCTGTGAGGACATGATTTCGGTAGCCCCAGAAAAAAACGATTTTTCTTTTAAATGGTTTTGGGTAGTGGATTTTCACTCCTAATTTTGCATCAGGATCTCCTGAGGGCTTTATGTTTTTGTCAAAACGCGAACCTACGGCGGCGTTGAGATTATTTTCTTTGACATTAGCTTCTATGGCACAGGAATCCAATGCGATCGCCTTGCCGTTTATGACCTTTTCTCTAATTAACTGGTGGACTAACAGGCCTCGCAGCTTTTGAAGTTTTTGGTTTGGAAGACTGCGTATAAAACGGGAAAAGCGTTCGATGGAAGGAGGAGATTCCCAAGCAGGGAATCCCAAAGTTTCGGCAATGTGAGGATTGTTTTTCAGTTCAAAGGTCAATTCACTCAATGAGGGAAGTCTCCGCAGGTTTTTATAGATAAGAGCCCGGAGAATAGAGTCTTTGGAAAAAGACGGCCGGCCTCTTTTCTTTTTCATGGAATCTGAAAGAGAAGGCAATAAAGAAAAGACTTTTTCATAGGGTGTTTTTAAAGGAAGATCCTGGGGTTTGAAAAGATATTTCATGATATCCTCGAATTTCGTGAAGGTGATATAAAAATCACGAAAATAAGGATATCAAAATGGGCAGAGTTAGGATAACTAAATCATTCAAATTAAAGGAGTTCAATTTGGTGAAAAATAGGGGCTTCACGAAATTCATTTTTCCTAACTCGGCTGTTTTTATGCACAAAAACAG
>JAWODN010000125.1:0-9946 GCA_046483285.1 Candidatus Aminicenantota bacterium
TTGATTTCTGAGTTAACCGCGTAATAGGGTGATTTGTACCGGTTCCATTGTTTTTCTATTCCCCATGCTCGAAGAAACATAAGAATTGCTTTCCATTCGTTTTTAAGTGCACTTGGTGTCGCATTTTCAATTTCTTCTCGGTAATCCATATGCCTCATGAAGTTTTCATAACTTGGATTTCTGAAATCAACAGGCCCTTTTCAACCAATGAATTTGTTATTTGAGCAACAGTTTCATATTCAAGACCCTCCAGTTCTTCATCCTCTTCAGCGTGCATTTCTATAAAAAGATAAACCTCACTGATCGTGGCTCGGGGGGTTCCCTGGAGTTTCGGGGAATAAGGAAAAATAAAGTAAGGGATAACAATACCGGCGTTCCCGGCAGCCATCCTGGTGGTAAAGCCCGCGGCCGTCTCCATCGAACTCTCAGAGGGCCTTTCCCTTGTGGAGGGGGAAAACCCCGCGGAGATCGGTTTTTTCGCCGGCGAATTCGAGGACGACGGCGAGGACCGTTTCTTCACCACGGGACCGTGGGAGTGCGCGAAGACCGTTTCCTGGAAAATCAAGGGGGAGGGAGAAGCGACCGTGACTGTCCGCTCGACCCGTGGCGGAACCGCCACTGTGGCTGTGAAGGTGAAATAACTCAAATCCTTCACCATCTCAATCTAATCTTTAGAACAGAGAGGACTCTTCCTGCGTAATCTCAGCTGATTTTTTTATTTTTTACTTGACAAAGGGGGGCTGAGTTCGTATAGTGTGTTTCTTTTGATAGAAGCGTTTCTATAGGCAGAAACATGAAAGATGAAATCAAAGAACTGGCAAGGATTTTCGCTGACATTGAGGATCCGGAATTGATCGAACAATTTTTGGTCTGCATGTTGACTCCCAGGGAAATCAAAGAAATCGCCCGGCGTTGGAGTCTGGTTAAAATGCTTGACCGGGGTGAGAGCCAGCGGGAGATCGCCCGCAAGCTGGAGATGAGCCTGTGCAAGATCACCCGGGGTTCCCGGGAGCTGAAAAAGCGCGGCTCCGCTTTCAAAAAAGTCCTGGATGAATTCGTCTCTTCTCAATCCGGAAAGAAAACCCAAACTCAAAATAAATAGGAGGTTGCTATGTCTGTCAAAGTGTTTTTAAACGAGTCCGAGATGCCGAAGCAGTGGTACAATTTAGCCGCCGATCTTCCTCATCCTCCGCAGCCGCCTCTGGGCCCTGACGGCAAACCCGTTACCCCGGATATGCTGGCTCCGGTTTTCCCGATGAATCTGATCGAGCAGGAAGTCACCGCTGACAGATGGGTCGATATTCCCGAAGGCGTGCTGGAGATTCTTTACCGCTGGCGCCCGACACCTCTCCATCGTGCGGTCCACCTGGAAAAAGCCCTGGGCACACCCGCAAAAATTTATTACAAGAACGAAAGTGTTTCCCCGGCCGGCAGCCATAAACCGAATACGGCGGTGGCGCAGGCCTGGTACAATAAAGAATTCGGAGTAAAAAAGCTGACCACGGAAACCGGGGCCGGACAGTGGGGAAGCGCCCTGGCGTTCGCCTGCTCGCTGCTGGGCTTGGAATGCAAGGTGTTCATGGTCAGGATAAGTTTTGACCAGAAGCCGATGCGCAAGGCTATGATGCAGACCTGGGGGGCGGAATGTATTCCCAGTCCCAGTCCGGAAACTCAGTCCGGCCGTGATGTGCTGGCCAGAGATCCGGACACCCCCGGGAGCTTGGGCATCGCCATTTCCGAGGCCGTGGAAGCGGCGGTCACGGATGAATCCGGAAGCACCCGTTACTCCTTGGGAAGCGTTCTCAATCACGTGATGCTGCATCAATCTATTATCGGCCTGGAAACCAAAAAACAATTGGAAAAAATCGGCGAGAATAAAGCGGATGTGGTCATCGGCTGTGCCGGAGGAGGCAGCAATTTCGCTGGTCTGGCATTCCCCTTTATATTGGATAAAATAAACGGTGCCGACTTGGAGATCATTCCGGTGGAACCCGAGTCCTGTCCCACTATGACCCGGGCGGACTATGTGTATGACCACGGGGATACCGCCAAGATGACGCCGCTTTTGCCCATGCATTCTTTGGGCCATGACTTTATTCCTCCTCCCATTCATGCCGGTGGTTTGAGATACCACGGCATGTCGCCGCTGGTTTCACAGGCGATCATGGAAGGACTGCTTTCCCCCCGGGCCATCCATCAGCTGGAGTGTTACCGCGCTGCGGTTCTTTTCTCGCGAACGGAAGGAATCATTGCGGCCCCGGAAACCAGCCATGCCATTGCCGCGGCCATCCGTGAAGCGGAAAAAGCCAAGCAGGAGGGCCGGGAGAAAACCATAGTTTTCAATTTAAGCGGTCACGGCCTTATGGATCTGTCCGGATACCAGAGTTATTTCCGGGGAGAGCTGGAAGATCACGCCCTTTCAGAAGATGTGATCAGGGCGGCCAGGGAGAAGCTGAAGGATTTACCTAAACCTGAGGCTCCGCCCCCAGGCTCATAAAGAAGGCATGAAAGATATGCCGGAACAAAAGGTTGAAAAACAGCGGACGTACTGCCGGAAGCTGGGCCATTTCATTAAGTTCGGGTATTGCCTTCAGTGCGGTCAGGAAAATTTACCCTGTTCACGGGTGTTTGACTGCTGGCACCGCATTTTTCCGGTGGAGGCCTATATCCGGAGTCATTATTCGAAAGAGGAAATCCAAAAAATCATGGCTCCTCCGCCTCCCCGGATGACCGCTATCCTGGACATGGTCGCAAGAATTCAGCGGTCTTGACTCCTTCCCCTTGAGGGGCCGGCCTGGAGCCGGCCCCTTTTTCTTTTCCCCTGAATCCCGCCTCCGTTTATGCAGAAGTTCCCCCCAAATTTTCCAAATTGCAGCCGTGACAGGACCCTTCGGCCGGGCTTTATCATGATTCCGGAAAAATGGGGGAACTTCTGCCTTTTATGATGTTGATCACACCAACAAAAATGCATATAATTGTTTTCGTCAATATAAAGGAGCGTGAACCATGAAAAATACATTGATTTTTATTTTAGCTGCGGTGCTGTGCGCGGCTGCTTGTGCAAAAGAATCCGGCACCGGGAGCGAGTCCGGTGAAGACATGAACGCGTTTTTCATCGACTGGGAGACTCCTTATGGAGTACCGCCTTTTGATTTGATCAAGGTGGAGCATTACCTCCCGGCATTCCGGGAAGCGGTCAAACAACACCAACAAGAAATTGAAACAATCGCCTCCAACCCAGAGGAACCTAACTTTGAGAACACCCTCGCCGCCCTGGAAAAAAGCGGCGCTCTTCTCCGCAAGGTTCAGAATGTGTTCAGTGTTCTCAACGGCTCTATGACCAATGATGAAATGCAGAAAATAGACGAGCAGGTCACTCCGCTTCTTTCCAACCACCGTGATGACATCATGTTCAACCAGGCGCTTTTTGAGCGGATCAAAGCGGTCTATGACCAGGAAAACAATTTGGATTTAACCGGGGAGCAGCAGGCCCTTTTGGAAGAATATTACAAGGATTTCGTGCGAGGGGGAGCTAATCTAAGTGAAGAGGAAAAAGCCGATCTCCGGAAAATAAATGAAGAGCTCTCCAATCTGTCTATGCGCTTCGGCCAGCATGTGCTAAAAGAGAATAACCGTTACGAGCTGGTAATTGAGAATGAATCCAACCTGGCCGGACTGCCCCAGTCGGTGATCGACGGAGCCGCCCGTGCCGCTGAAGAACGCGGCCATTCCGGCAAGTGGGTTTTTACCCTGACCCGCTCCAGCATCACACCTTTTCTTACCTATTCTGAAAAGCGGGACCTCCGGGAAGAGATTTTCAAGGCCTATATCAACCGGGGAAACCATGACGATGAGCTGGATAACAAAGCCATCGCCGCAAAAATGGCGGCCCTGCGGGTTAAAAGGGCCCGGCTCCTCGGATATAATACCCACGCTCATTATATTTTAGAAGAGAATATGGCCAAAAATCCTCAGAATGTATACGACCTTCTCTGGCAGATATGGAATCCGGCCCTGGAAAAAGCCAAACAGGAAGCCTCCGATCTTCAAGTGCTGATCGATGAAGAAGGGCTGGATTTCGATCTCCAACCCTGGGATTGGTGGTTTTATGCGGAAAAACTAAAGCATCAGAAATTCGATCTGTCCGAGGAAATGCTGAAGCCTTATTTCGAGCTCAATAAAGTGAGGGAAGGCGCTTTTTATGTCGCCAATCAGCTCTACGGCATCGAGTTTGTGGAAAGAACGGATATCCCCAGCTACCATCCGGATGTGAAAGTGTTTGAGGTGAAAGACGCAGACGGATCTCATATAGGCGTTTTTTACGGAGATTATTTTTCCCGCTCCTCCAAACGGGGCGGCGCCTGGATGAACAGTTTCCGCAAGCAGTACCGCCTGGAAGGAAAAGAAACCACTCCGGTTGTGACCAACAACTTAAACCTGACCAAACCTTCCGGCGATAACCCCGCGCTGCTGACATTCGATCAGGCTTTGACTCTCTTTCATGAATTCGGGCATGCCCTGCACGGCCTGCTTTCCGATTGCACCTATCCCCGGCTCTCCGGAACTTCGGTTCCCAGAGATTTTGTGGAGCTGCCTTCTCAGATCATGGAACACTGGGCCGCCGAGCCGGAAGTGCTTAAAGTCTACGCCCGCCATTATGAGACGGACGTACCCCTGCCCCAGGAGCTGATCGACAAACTGGAAAAAGCCGGTCATTTCAACCAGGGCTTCACTACGGTGGAATACCTGGCCGCCTGCTTTCTGGATATGGACTGGCATACGTTGATTGAGCCGGAAGAAAAAGACGCGCTCGCCTTTGAAGAACAGTCCATGGAAGAAATCGGCATGATTCCCCAGATTGTGGTCCGCTACCGGACGCCCTATTTTCAGCATATTTTCGCCGGTGGCTATTCCTCCGGGTATTACAGCTATATCTGGTCCGAGGTCTTAGACACCGATGCCTTTCATGCGTTTAAGGAAACCAGCCTGTTCGATCAGGAGACCGCGGATTCTTTCCGCCGCAATATCCTCTCAAAGGGTGGAACCGGCGACCCCATGGAAATGTATAAGAGTTTCCGTGGCCGCGAACCGGAGGTCAAGTACCTGCTGCAGAAACGGGGATTGAATTGAACCGTAAGATCGCATAAGAATCATAAAATAAAGCCATCCTGAGCAAAACAAAGGAAAACGAACACCACATCAAAAATTTTGACAATAGCTGTGTTGACAAATGTGTGACAATAAAGCATCAAAAATGCACAGGAGATGAGGCGATATGCGTTTTATCACAATAAGAGATTTAAGAAATAATTCGGCAAAAATCAAGCGGGATCTTTAATTGTCGCTCATCAGTCTGGAAGATTCGCTTCAGTTTTATGAGTTTCCAGAGATTGATAAAAGAAGCAGCCAAGATCCTGTGAAAATTCCAACGACAGGAATTTCAGGTTTCTTTGGGTCATCCCTTTTCTTTGCACATCCTGTTATTCTATAATCCAACTCAAACTCCATTTTCCTCAATCTTTTTTGTTGAATTTCGGAGTATTTGGACAGAAAAGACTTAAAATGAATAACAGGATACGAATAAAAAAGGATAAGTTTTGTGAATCAACGTATTTTCCAAGATCTTTGAAATTGTACTTCTTTTGTTTTTTTTAAGAGCTCAACTACATGGAAATAGAATTCCTCATGTGAAGACTCATGCGACATGCTTGGGGAAGAGTATAATATTTTCCCTCTTTGGTTCATGATTATTCTATATGGCGCGAACGATATCAGCATTGATCTTGTAAGTAATAAATTTTTATCGTATCCGATTGGAAATAATAATTTATGTCGTTCCACTAATCCATTCGGTTCTTCGTTGCCAAGGATCATTCCAACCATGAAAATATCTTCACGTGGAATATCTCTATAAAGTTTATTCCAATAGATAGATTCTTTCATATATGCATCTCCAGCGCGGTGAGAAAGATAAATAATAAGTGTTAACAGACTATTCTTATGTGGTAGGGTTCCTATCTCCTCGAGACCTGCTATTGGTATTTTCCCCGAGAATGGGTTTTTCCTTGTATTTGTGAGTTCAATTAAAAAATATATTAGTGCAAATGTAAGAATAATTGATAAGGTCATCCACCATTTCTTATTCAATGCTCAACCTTGTACTTGAAAAATTGAAACTGAACGGGTTCATCCGGGGATTCCTCGAGAATATAGATAGTATCAATATGATTTGATCTAAGGAAGAATCCCGTATTAGTTGAATTGCCAATTTCTGGAAGCCTGATTCCATTCTCAATTATGTTTCCATCAAAATCATATAACTGGATATAGCAATCCCATTTTCCTTCCTCTTGATTGAAACTCCGGATGATAATGCCTAAAATTTCGTCTAGAACAAATAATCCTGATACCCAGCTAGAAGACTTATACCAGTGCTCACCAGCTGTACGTCCCTGGGGAGCGCGTCCCCATTTGAGCATAACATCAAAGTCTTTTGTTTTTTGTGGTGGTTTGAAATATGCAGGCTGTAGTCCAAAAGTTTTAAGCAGTTTTCCATTTGTATCGAATTTATAAATAAAAACTCTTCCTGATTTAGCCAAGAATATATTTCCTTTTCTAGAAATATCTATGAAGGCAAATGAATCAGTTGCTACTTCCAATGCATCACTTTGCGATCCTTTTAGTGGAATCAAGGTCTGCATAACTTTTCCTTTAAAATCCAATATAACTCCTCGATATCTTTGTCCTTTTTTGTCCCTATAAAATTCATTAGCAATTATCCTCTCTCCATCAAGAACAAATGTATGTCCACTCAGCAAATAAAAACAACGGGCTAGCTCCTCAAAATTTCTATCCAATATTATGTATTTCAACTGACCTGTATCTTGGATACAAATAGTATGTTGATCAATAGCTATCTTGGCAGGAGATATAAACTCACTTGGTCCTGCGCCTTTTCTCCCAAATATATTTAGTAGTTTTCCTGTTTTATTGAATATCTTAATGTTTGAAAAACTTGAATCTGGAATATATATATTTTCTTCTTCATCTACGGCCATGTCATATATTCTTCCCAGAGTAGCTTCCGTTGTTTGTTCAAGAAAAAAAGATTTTTCTAAATAAATACTTATTTCGCTGGGAAAAAGATAAGTTATCTGGAAAATGAGTACTACTGAATATATAACTCTTTTAAATATGTTTTTTATAAAAATCTGATACCTCTTTTCTAAAAAAATTTAAATATCAGGAATGACTACGGTTCGATTACAACGCAACAATTTGACTCGTATTCAAAATCATGAGCAGTAATTGGCAGCGGCTCATACCAAACACCACATACCATATCAGCTTTTAAAAATTGTGGAGAGGAAAAAAAGAAAATACTAAAAATTATCACCCCCACTAGAAAAGCAAATAAAAATTTTTCACTTTTGTTTTTCATTTTCTTCTCCTTAAGTAATTTTGCCTAATTGAATATTAAGGAGCAATATAACGGTAGTCAACACGAAATGCATGAGATTATTTTTTTATGCATTTGATAATATTTAATACTATGCGATAATTTCTACTACTATTAAAATTTCCGAAAAAATGAAGGGCTGGATCCAAATACTAATTTAAACTTATAACTAAAGTAGAGTGGGTCATAGCCGATATCGACAGCTATTTCTTTCAATGACTTCTCCGAATTGATTATATCCCACAATGCACAGCATAACTTCACCTTTGATTTGAATTGCCCAATTGTTATCCCAGTCGTAGATTTAAATTTATTAGAAAGCCACGAGGGACTACGAGAAGCGATTCTAGATAGCTCGTCCAAGGTGTTTCTTTTTTTTGGATTAAACACAATTTCTTTTTGGGTTAGCAATATTTTATATAAGAAATTTGTTTTATGGGGTATTATCCTTTTTAGCCTATCTCCGACAGTGTCTTCAAATTCTTTTATTAAACTGGACTGAGCATTAGTAATAGAATTTTTATTCCAAACAACCGAGAAAGCTAGATTGGAGAAAATAATTTCTTTTGATAAAACAATCGGTCTTAGGATTAAAAAAGGAATATTATCTTCTGCCACAGCAAATTTTTCCCAACATTGTGCTTTCGAACAATCATAATTACAGTTCACAACAAGCATTGAATTAATTCGAAATTCCGTTCCATCAAACTTTTTTATACAGAAAGAGTCGTTGATTATTTTAAAATTCAGCTCAGGTTCATCTGAATCAATCAGCGTTATCAAAGAGTTTTTTTTACTTGTTTTTTCCATTATTGATACGAATTATCAAATTCCTTCCCTTCAACTAACGGAGAAATATCCCCTTTCCTATCCCGCAGGGGAGTAATAGAGAATGTAAATATTAGAATTTGCTTTTCAGCTGAGCTGGTGGGGTGAGCATCGTTGTCCCCATTTTCCCCTTCAACCATCGATATAAAATATAAATCATCACAAAATGGATGTCAAGGACCATCGGAAGTTGCTCCTGGTGGGCCAAAACGCCTCACGAGCCGCAGAGACGCCCGGAAAATGCCAAAAATCAGCCGGACTTCTCCTCCGTGGTCAGAAACGAATCATGAAAAATATTCGGCCGGAGCCTCGGAGTCCATCAAGAATTCCTGCGAGACGACGTGCGGCGGTGGTGGCCTCTCTGCGACAAATGTAAGCTTGAGGTGATTGATGATGCGGTCAACCACGGCATAGTCGGTGATGAAGGCAATGATTGTGTTTTGTCAAGCAATAATACCCAAAAAAATCGTGCAAAAATACCTGTGAGGTAATGGGGAAATTTCTTTAGTTTTTCTCTCGCATAAGCGTATGTTTCATCCGGTAGCTTTCTCCTGCGAAAAGGAGAATATATCCGTGATGGGCCAAGCGGTCGATTATTGCGGCGGCCATCTAAGCGTCGGTAAAGATCGATCCTCATTTCGAAAATTCCATGTTTGTGGTGATGATGAGACTCCTCCTTCCGGGGATAATCCCGCGCTGCTGACTTTTGACCAGGCATTGACCCTTTTCCATGAATTCGGCCATGCTCTGCACGGCCTGCTGTCCGACTGCACCTATCCGCGGCTGTCCGGCACCTCCGTACCCCGCGATTTTGTCGAGCTGCCCTCCCAGATTATGGAACACTGGGCCTCCGAACCGGATGTGCTTAAAGTCTACGCCCGTCATTATGAGACGGACGAACCGCTGCCCCAGGAGCTGATCGACAAACTGGAAAAAGCCGGCCATTTCAACCAGGGCTTCACTACGGTGGAATACATGGCCGCCTGCTTCCTGGATATGGATTGGCATACCCTGGCCGAGCCGGAAGAAAAAGACGCCCTCGCCTTTGAAGAACAGTCCATGGAAGAAATCGGCATGATTCCCGAGATTGTGGTCCGCTACCGGACGCCCTATTTTCAGCATATTTTCGCCGGCGGCTATTCCTCCGGGTATTACAGCTATATCTGGTCCGAGGTCTTAGACACCGATGCTTTTCGTGCATTCAAGGAAACCAGCCTCTTCGATCCGGAGACCGCGGAGTCTTTCCGCCGCAACATTCTCTCTAAAGGCGGAACCGATGATCCCATGGAAATGTACAAGCGCTTCCGCGGCCGCGAACCGGAGGTCAAGTACCTTCTGCAGAAACGGGGTTTGAATTAACAGCTAATTCCGGTTTCCCGCAGGTTCCAGGTTCTCGCGTTCGACTAAGGCCTCTTTCCAGAAATCAGGATAATCCAGGCGGCCGGCATTGCGTTTTTCGGAGTCATAAACGCGGAAGTGGTTGTATTTAACCAGCAGGGAATCGCCCAGCTCCCACCAGGCCTTGATCACATTTTCCGCGAAGTTGACCGCATAGTCGGTTAAAAACTCCCGGGCCCGGACCGGATCGTCTGCGTAGATATCGGCGGCGGTTTCCTCAATAGCGGGCAGCTTATCCATAGCGCCCTGCTCCCATCGTTC
>JAWODN010000039.1:0-8110 GCA_046483285.1 Candidatus Aminicenantota bacterium
TGGGGGATGGCATCCCATTTTTCCTGATGCCAGCCCCGGCCTATAATCCATTCACCCGGATCAGCGTTCTCGGCCGCTTTTTCCACCATATCCACGATCTCCTGCCAGTTTTTCACATTCACCAGGTCAAGTCCGAGTTTGGCTTGTCCGATACTCATAAAATGGGCGTGGCTGTCCGTTAAGCCGGGCACAGCCAAATGCCCCTCCAAATCGATAACTTGGGTGTTTTCTCCGATATAAGCTTGGATGGTGTTATGATCTCCAGCGGCGATGATTTTGCCGTCCAGGGCAGCCAAAGCATTGGCTTCAAGACGGCCCGTGTCCAATGTCAGGATTTTCCCATTCATCAAAACCAAATCAGCGGTTTCTTCCTCCTGTGGGGCGCAACCGGGAAAGAACATAACGGTTGCCGCAGCAGCCGCAATGGATAAAATGAATAAAGATTTGTTTTTCATGGTCCCTCCTCTTTATGAACAAAAAAATTCATGGCTTGATTATGACGGACTGGGCATAAAATATCAATAAAAAACCAAGTTTCCTGTTTGCTGACCTGGCTGATGCGCGGGCCGGGATGGCCGGTTAATTTTTTAATGAATTCATCATGTGTATAATACACCACGAACCATGAAAATGATCCCAATGTCATTTCCGGACCGGAGCAACTTTGAGTTTGTCATTCCAAGGCACGCCGTGCCTTTGAATGTGTCATCCCGCGGTGCGAAGCACCGAGGGATCCCTTGCTGCTTCGTCTTGGCGGTGGGTTCCGCTTTCACCAAGCAGAAAGGGATTGCCACGGCTTGCTGACGCAAGCCTCGCCATGACAAGGGGCATGTCGTCCCGGGAGCGGAGCACTTTTGAGTCTGTCATTCCAAGGCACGCCGTGCCTTTGAGTGTGTCATCCCGCGGTGCGAAGCACCGAGGGATCCCTTACTGCTTCGTCTTGGCGGTGGGTTCCGCTTTCACCAAGCAGGAAGGGATTGCCACGGCTTGCTGACGCAAGCCTCGCCATGACAAGGGGCATGTCGTCCCGGGAGCGGAGCACTTTTGAGTCTGTCATTCCAAGGCACGCCGTGCCTTTGAGTGTGTCATTCCGCGGTGCGAAGCACCGAGGGATCCCTTGCTGCTTCGTCTTGGCGGTGGGTTCCGCTTTCACCAAGCAGGAAGGGATTGCCACGGCTTGCTGACGCAAGCCTCGCCATGACAAAGGGGCATGTCGTCCCGGGGAGCGAAGCGACGGGAATGTTAGAGTGCATCGGCTTATGAGTCGGTTCCGACTCATCAGCCGATGCCGAATAAGATCCTCACGGCCTGCTTCGCAGGCCTCTGGATGACAGCGGAGCTGTCATTTTCGAATTAATAGGTCAGGCTTGGAAATTGCGGAAGAACAAAAGAAAAACCGGGAAATAAACCTTTTGGCATGATTTTTGCTTTATTGATATAATAAAAATAAAGTTCTTCCGGTGAAACAGCTTTCAGAAAGAAGGGGTTGTTTCATGAGGGGGATTAAAAAGGAGGATGACATGAACAAAGATCCAAAAATTTCAGCCGCTCTGGATCTTCTTAATGCCGCAGCGAAGGATAAAAGAAAAGAAATTCAGCAATTGCTGTCCACCAAGTACACCGATTTCCGCGACACCATCACCAAGGACACTCAAGATGTAGTGAAAAGCGGCCGGAAGGTTGTGGATGAAAATCCATGGGCTGTGGTCGGGGCGGCAGCCGCCGGCTTGATTGCCGCCGGCCTTATAATGTGGTATTTAAAAGAAAAGAAGTGATTGATTGGGAGTCCGGCTCCGGCAAAGATGTGAAATGATGAGCAGGGAAATGTGAATGAAAATTTTTTTGACGGGAGGCACCGGATTCATCGGTTCCCATTTGGTCAGGGATTTTCTGAAAGCCGGATATCATATCACGGTTTTAACCCGCAGTGATAAAACCGGAGGGGACAAGAAGAACATCAAACATATTCAGGGTGACTTGAACCGTCCCGGAGACTGGCAAAATATCGCTGTCTGTCATGACGGGATTGTGAATCTGGCCGGAGCTTCTATCTTTCAACGCTGGAATAAACGGACTAAAGAAAAAATATGCCAGAGCCGGGTTCGGTCGACCCGGAATGTGGTGGATGCGCTGATAAAAAAAGCGCCGCCGAGGCCTTTTCTTATCAGCGCATCCGCTGTGGGGTATTATGGTTTCCGTGGAGATGAAATGCTTGATGAAAGATCCTCTCCCGGAAGTGATTTTATGGCCCGGGTGGCCAAAACCTGGGAAGCGGAAGCACAGAGAGCCGGGGAATACGGAGTTCGGACAGTCGTCCTGCGGTTTGGGTCGGTTTTAGGCCGGGACGGCGGGGCTTTGCTTCAATTCGACAAGCTGGCCCGCTATTTTTTCGGAGCGCGCCTGGGAAAAGGCGAGCAGTGGGTATCCTGGATCCATATCGGCGATCTCATCCGGATTTTTCATTTTTTCATTGAAAACAGGCAAAAGGAAGGAGTGTGGAATGCCGTGGCTCCCCATCCGGTGAAAAATAAAATTTTAATACGGACATTGACGGAAACCTTAAACAAACCCTCGTGGTCGCCTTCTGTTCCCGGGTTCTTAATAAAAATGGTTTTAGGTGAATTCGGAGAGACTGTTCTTCATGGGCAGCGGGTGATTCCTCGCAAATTGAACCAAGACGGCTTTTCTTTTAAATATCCCGATATTCAAAAAGCCTTATGTGATTTATACCAATGACACAGACCGTGCTGTTGAAAAGTTTAGTCGCCGGTATTTTTTTCATTTTCAGCGGACTGACGGGTGGGTTTTCCGCCTGGTCAGGAGAAGAAAATCATGCCGCCCCGCCGGCCTCCGGGCAAAAGCTGGTCTGGACTGATATTCATAACGGCACCGGGCGGACTGTCCATTTTCAGGCAGGCTTGTTATGGCGTGAAGGGGACTTGAAAAAATTCACCCTTGAACCGGGAGAGAAACAGCACTTTCCCGGCGGCAGTGCCTTAAAAGTCCTTTTCTCAAGGGAAGACCGGCTTATTCTTTACCGCCTTAATCCGGGCCCCCGCTATTTTTTCCGCCTGGATGAAGCAGGAGGATTGGATTTATTCGCTGAACCTCCGGTGGATGAAGCGTTGAGGTTTTTTGTCCCCTTTGTGGTCACACCGGAAGAGGTCATCGCCCGGATGCTGGAAACGGCCGGATTGACCAGCGACGATGTCCTTTATGATCTGGGTTGCGGAGACGGCCGGATCGTGATTGCTGCGGCCGAAAAATACGGAGCCCGGGGAGTGGGGATTGACATCGATCCCTTACGCATTCAGGAAGCCCGACAAAAGTCTGTGCGTCATGGAGTTTCGGAGCTGGTGACATTCCGGGAACAGGATGCCCTGAAAACGGATTTGGAAGCCGCCACCGTTGTCGCGATTTATATGTCCATGCAGTTCAACCAAAAGCTGAGGGATCTTTTTATGGCCCGCCTTAAGCCGGGGGCGCGGGTGGTGGCTCACAACTATGCCGTTCCGGGATGGGCCCGCCATCTGGTTCGCTATGAAACCATGAAGACCGCCAACGGAACAGAACACATTATTTATCTTTATCAAAGATAGCCTGCCCTGATGGACGCTTTTCCCTGCTCCCGCCGCAAGAAGGCCTTTTGTATGGGATAAGTCAGGATTAGGATGTCATGGCAAGTGGTTTTTGAGATAGCGGGCGGTATGGGAATCCGGACACTCCAGGATTTTCTCGGGGGTTCCCTGAGCCACAATCCGTCCGCCTTTGTCCCCCCCCTCCGGCCCCAAGTCAATGATATAATCCGCGCATTTTATCATGTCGAGATTGTGCTCGATCACCACAACGGTGTGGCCTTCATCCACCAGCCGCTGAAACGTCCGGAGAAGCACCGCGACATCATCCGGATGCAGCCCGATGGTGGGCTCATCAAAGAGATAGAGGATTTTTTTGTGTTTCTGATGGGCCAGGTTATGGGCCAATTTGATCCGCTGGAGCTCACCTCCGGAAAGTGTGGTGGTGGGCTGGCCGAGCCGGATATAGCCCAACCCGACGTCCAGAAGCGGTGACAGCTTCCGGATTATTTTGCTGTGCCCGGAGAAAAAACCGCAGGCGCGGGAAATGCTCATCTGCAGAACGTCATCCATGTTTTTACCCTGGTACCGGATATCCAGAATTTCGGGTTTAAAACGTTTCCCGTGACACGCTTTACAGGGGAGAACAACATCGGAAAGAAACTGCATTTCCACGATTTTTTGCCCGCCTCCTTTGCATTCTTCACAGCGTCCGCCCGGAATGTTGAACGAAAAAAATCCGGGTTTAAAGCCGTGGACGCGGGCTTCCCGGGTTCGACTGTAAAGGATGCGGATGTCATCCATGGCTTTGGTGTAGGTTGCCGGAATGGACCGCGGGGAGGTGCTGAGCGGAGACTGATTCACCATCAGGATGCGGTCGATGTGTTCCCGCCCCCGGATGTCCTTAAAACCACTGGAGGATTCACCGCTCCAGCCTTTATAGAGGACGTCGAAAAGCAGGGAACTTTTTCCTGACCCGGACACGCCGGTGACACAGGTGAACACATTGAGAGGGATACGGACTTCCAGGTTTTTGAGGTTGTGTTCACAGGCGCCGCTTATGGTGATGAAAGCCCCGCCCCGGCGCCTTTTCTCCGGCACCGGAATGATTTTTTCGCCCCGCATATAGCGGGCGGTCAGGGATGCCTGGGATGCCATGAATTTGTTTTTGGGCCCCGCGAAGACAACTTCCCCGCCGTGCTCGCCTGCCCACGGCCCCAGGTCGATGACATACTGAGCGGATCCGATGATTTCAGGGTCATGTTCCACCACCATGACGGTATTCCCGATTTTTTTCAAAGATTTGAGGATATTGATCAACCGATGGTTGTCGCGGGCATGCAATCCGATGCTGGGTTCATCCAGCACAAACAAAGTGCCGACCAGGGAAGCGCTGAGGGCGGAAGCCAGATTGATTCTTTGGGCTTCTCCGCCACTGAGGGTGAATGTCATTCTGTCGAGAGTGATATAATCAAGTCCCGCCTCCATCAAAAAGTTCAGCCGGTTTTTGATTTCGAAAAGGAGCTTTTCCGCCACCTTGGAATGAAAGCGGTCCAGTTTCAAATTCCGGAAAAATTCCAGGGCGTCCCGGACGGTTTTGGCGGTCACCTGGCCGATGGAGAGGCCGCTGATTTTAACACTCAACGCGTTTTGATTCAGCCTCATCCGGCGGCAGTCCGGGCAGGGGATATATGTGCGGTAGCGGGCCAGGAAAACCCGGACCTGAACTTTATATTTTTTTCTTTGAAGACGGTCGAAAAAACCCATCACCCCCTGGTAAGCGCCGTCTCCATGGAAAATAAAATTCTGTTGTTCGGGGGTAAGTATTTTGAAGGGAACATCCGTGGGAATTCGCCGGGCGCGGGCCCGGGAAATGAGATTCTTCATCCGGCGGCTGGATCCGGGTTTGGTCCAAGGCTCGATGGCTCCTTCCTCCAGGGAAAGATTGCGGTTGGGGACGATTTTATTTTTATCCATGACGGCCAGGTCACCGAAGCCGTGGCAGGTGGGGCAGGCGCCCTGGGGACTGTTGAAAGAAAATAAATTCGGGACCGGGTCTTCATATTCAATACGGCACCGCCGGCACTCCAGGTGCCCGGAAAACCGGAAGGTTTGTTTCGGCGTATGAACGGTCACCCGCCCCTCCCCTTTGCGCATGGCTGTTTCCAGGGAGTCGACCGGGCGCTCTCTGTCTTCCTCTTCCAGGACCACCCGGTCCATAAAAACATCCAGTGTTTCCTTATTTTCTGTGGGGGCTTTCTTCAAGTCAACCACCCCGCTCCGGTCCCAAATGCGATGGAACCCTTCCCGGCGGAGATCCGCCATGCCTTGATGAACCGGCCACGGAAAGGTGATGATGATTTCATTCCCCTCTTCGGAACGGAAAAGTTTTTCCACCATGGCGTCAATGGTGTCTCTGACCACCGGTTCCCCGCATTTCAGACAGTGGAGAATCCCAATCCGGGCGAACAGGACCCGGAGAAAATCATAGATTTCCGTGGTGGTGGCCACGGTGGAACGGGGATTTTTGGTGGCGGCTTTCTGCTGGATGGCGATGGCCGGAGTGATGCCATCGATCCGCTCTGCGTCCGGTTTTTCCATACGTTCCAGAAACTGGCGGGCATAGGCGGACAAGGACTCGATAAAGCGGCGCTGGCCTTCCGCATAAAGTGTATCGAAAGCCAGGGAGGATTTTCCCGAGCCGGAGACGCCGGTCACAACCACTAATTGATTGAGCGGAATATCCACATGAATATTTTTCAGGTTATGGACTTTCACGCCGGTAAGCCGGATTCGATTATTATGACTACTCATAACTGTCCTGACCTATACCTTAGAAAATGACAGCTCCGCTGTCATCCTGAGGCCTGCGAAGCAGGCCGTGAGGATCTTATTCGGCTTGGTCTGATGAGTCGATTCTGACTCATTAGCCGAGGCACTCTAAGATTCCCGTCGTTTCGCTCTCCGGGACGACGTTTCGAACACCGACGTGCAAGCCATGGTGTCGCGTTACCACAAGGACATCACCGGATTGATGCAAACGATGAACACCTTTTCCGAAAGCTCGATGAGTAAGACGAACAAACAGTTGAAGGACGACGAACTTTTGGAGATGCTCAATGACGTGCGCGACACGCAGGACGAGGCGTACGCCCAACTCCAGACGAAAGTGACGAGTTTCACCAGGGGAGAGAAGAAGGCGCGCAAAGAGTTGATGCGACGCTTGGAACGCATCGCGGCCCGAGGAAAGGAGAGGACGGCGAATCTCATCTCCGCGCTGAAAGATAGGAACGCCGCGTCGGATCGCCGCATGGAAGAGCTCCGAAAAGAGCGACGCGAACAGGAGGAACACTACCGCGAAGAGATCCAGAAGAGCGAGAAAGAGAACGAAGACATCAAGAGCGCCAATAAGCGTCGCATCGAAGAACTCAAACAGAAGCAGGAGAACACGAGGAAGGACTTGGAGCGCGAGCTCGAACGGCGGATGGATACAATCGTCGCGCAGGAGCAACGTAAGCGTCGGGATCTCCGCTCCGATCTGACGGACGAAATCGAGAAGATCCAGCGCGAGATGCGGGAAGAGGAACGCGCCTTCGAGCGCGAGCGCGAGTCTCTGCAGGCCGATATCAACGACCTGGAAGAGGAAAACCGCAAGGCGGAAGAAGAAGCGGAACGCAAGATGCAGGAAACGAAGAAAGAGTACGAAGAGAAACTGCGCAAGCAGAACGAACGCCGCAACGCGGAGATCCAGGCGATCCAGGAGGAGAAGCAGGGCCTTTTGGACCAAATCAACGCGACGAAGGATAAGATCGAGAAGGAGCGCGAGGAAGCCGCGCGCCAAAGGAAACGTCTCGAGTCCGAGATTTCGTCGATGGAAGACAAGCGCGACGCGGCGCGGAAGAAGGCGAACGGCCTGCAGAAGGAGCTGGAGTCCACCAAGGACCGTCTCGCCGCCAAGGTGCAGAAAAAGAAGTCCGAGCGCACCGATGCGATCGAAAGGGTGCGGCGCGAATTCCAGGAGAAGATCGACGCGGTACGGGAACGCGCCGACGACCTGGTGGACGCGCGCGAAAAGATGGTGCGCGACTACGGCATGAAGATGGACGATTTACAGGACGCGACGGCGGAAGAACGCGCCGAAATGGAAGAGGAGATGCAGAAGAAGATCGAAAACGCGCAGGACGACCTGAGCGAGGCGGAACAGGAACGGCGTCGCACGGCCGCCAATGCGAAAAAGCTGGAGAAAGAGCGTGCGCGTCCGGAGCGGAAGAGAGCCGAACTCGAGGACGAACTGTCTGCGGAGGTGAGTTCCGCCGAAAAACGCTACAAGGACGAGATCAAGGAGGCAAAGAGCGAACTGAAGGAGACGGTGAAAAAGAAGGAGAAGGAGCTGCGCGAGACCGAAGACCTCCGGAAACAGCACGAACGGAACATGTCATCTCTGAAGACCGAAGAGAGAACGGCGAAGAAGGAAGTCGAAGAGCGTATGGAAGCGCAGCTCGCCGAGATCGAGGACTCCAAATCGGAGATCGAAG
>JAWODN010000126.1:0-23224 GCA_046483285.1 Candidatus Aminicenantota bacterium
GGTTGAGCATGCTGGATTTGGCGTTGACCGGCTTGTAGTCTATTCTATGATTGTGTGAAACCTACTTCTGGCGTATATCTAATAAATTCTTTAGTTCTGGAGCATTTGAATTCCAGGGACCCCGTCCTTCACAAGGTGAAGGACCAGGCCTGCTACAAATCAGGTATCATGCCTCCAGAACACCCTGGGACCCTCCTCGGAAAGACGCAGGTAACTCTTGTCTGCCCCTGATCGGAGAAGCCGACTTTTTGAAAACTACCAGCCAGGCCGGCGCATGCATAAACCGGTTCGCTTCTGTTTTATCCGGCGGCTCCAGCAGGGGGCGGAGACTGTGCAGCCAGCTCCAATAGAGGGTTTGGGTCCAGTCTTCAAAGTCCAAGGAATCGATTTCATTGCGCAATTTTTTGATTTGGGCATGGTATTGGGTATATTCAGTATCCCCTTCTTCTTCCAAAATCCGAAGGGCCCTTTCTGACCCCAGGACCGCCATCACATCCAGTCCCCGGGGAAAAGCCCGGACCGGGCCGTAACCCGGAACCGCTTCCATGGTGAACGGCTCACCGCTCCCCGTGTGCTTAAGAACGGCTTTTCCGTCCTGCGTGTGGAAGACCAGCTGCTGGAACATGGCGGAGTCCGGGATAAACCGCTGGCCCATAAACCGGAAGCCCTGAGTGGCATCGCGCCTATCGCCTTCTCCCGCCACTGCGGCCCCGGAGAGAATCCGGGGCTGCCTGAGCTGAGCTGCTTTTTGAATGAAAGTTTCCAGTTTCTGATTGTCCCCGTATTTATCTACGGAGCCCCCTTCCGGAAAAAACTCACGGATCAATTCAATATAATCAGACGGATGGAGGTCGTCCGTCTTCCCCACAAAATAAACCGTGGGCTTATAGAGAGTCTCCCACATGGCCAAAGCCTCCGGATCCCGCATCAACGCATCGGCCGCCAAAAGGGCTTGAAGAGTCATATGCCGTCCGTGACGGATGGCGGCTTCCGTTTCTCCCGGCTTCAGCTTGAAATCCATGCGGCCGTACCACATCATGACCTGGAAGTATTTCTCGAATTTTTCATTTCGGGTGTAATGACCCCGCGGCGCGTACTGGCTGTAATCTTCATAGGCATAGGGTGTTTTAACAGGATTGGGATTTTTGACATAAGTTAAAAGCTCTCTGAATCTCAACCCTGGGTGAGCGGAGATGTTCGCCGATTCCTTTTCCACCAGATCTTCCAGGCCGTATCCCGCCTGGAAGGAAGGGTCAAAGATTTTTTCTGGGACGGAAAAAAAACCGATGTTCAGCCGGGCCGCTTCCTTGACCGGGCCGGCTTCGGCTTCATCGTACTGGATTTGAGAAAGGGTCCGCATTTTATCGGTTAGCCCGCGGGAAAGATCATACAGTTTCTCCATCTCCAAGATTCGCAAAAGATAATTGAAAAAAATGTGGGCGGTGTGGAGCATGGAATCGGTGGTGATGAAAAGGGGCTGGTTCCGTTCCCGCGCCTGGATATAGATATCATAGATTTCATCCATATTTCCCTGTGCCGGGGAAACCACAAAACCGTTGGCGCGGAGGAGTTTTTTTTCAGCTTCCGATAGAAGGGCCTTATCCATTTCTGTCTCATTTTCCAAAGAAAAGCGCGGAGCTGAGGCGGCTAAAAACAATATAATGATAATCAAAATAAGGAAAATTTTTTTTATATCCATCTTGTTATCCCCTTGGTATAAATTCTAAGAGAACACCGCAGAAAAGGCAAGGGAAGACATCCCATCCCGCCCGAAGTGAAAAAAAAACGGCGCCGCTTAACAGGTTGATTTTGATTGAATTTTATAGTTAAATTTAAATGTGGTAAAAAGACAGGGGGATAAATTTTTCAAAATCTTATCCCAAATTTTATAGCCTGAATGAGGATGAGCCCGGGAGGGCTGCACATCGTAATTTTTTTATGAATGAGTCAGAAATAAAAAGGATTGTCTTTAATGAAAACTAAGCAGAAGCTCCGGGAAAATGAAAAGCTGCTCCGGATTCTCATCGAAGCGATCCCCGATTCCGTCTATTTCAAGGATAAAGAAGGACGGAACATCCTGGTCAACAAGGCATTTGAAAATCTGGTGGGCAAAAACCGCAAAGATATTTTAGGAAAAAAGGACTCGGAATTCCTGCCTTCTCAGCTGGCCGCCCAGTGTGTCCGAAGCGACAGAGAGGCCGCAACCAAAAAAAAGATGTTCAGGGTTCAGGAAAAAATCACCAATCAAAAAGGAGAACCCATCTATTTTGAGACTTCCAAATCTCCTATTATGGATGAAAAAGGGGAAATTCAGGGGATGGTGGGCATCAGCCGGGATGTGACCGAAAATAAGAAAGCCCGTGACGCGTTAAAAGAAAGCGAAAAAGAAATCCGGCGCCTGCTGGACGGGATTCCGGTAGGCATATACCGGACCACTCCCAAAGGCGAAAGCATAAACGGCAACCTGTCCCTCATGCGCCTGCTGGGATTTCCCGACCAGAAAACCATGATGGAAACCAACGCCGTGGAGACATATGTGAATCCGGAAGACCGGACAAGATGGCAGGAAGAGATGGAAAAAAAGGACCGGGTCATGGGCTTTGAAATTCAATTGCGCCGGTATGACGGAAAGATCATTTGGGGAAGAGAGAGCGCCCGGGCCATCCGGAATAAAGAAGGTGATATCGTCTGTTATGAGGGGGTTATTGAAGATATCACCGGGCACAAGAAGATGGAACAGGCCCTGAATGAAGAACGGGCTTATTTTGATCACTTGTTTGAAGACGCCCCGGAAGCCATAACCGTCACCGACGGCCAAGGCAAAATTTTGAGGACGAACAAAGAATTCACCAGCTTGTTCGGCTTCACAAAGCAGGAAGCCGAGGGCCGAATCATCGACGACCTAATCGCACCCGGTGAATATTATGAGGAAGCCGTCAGCATCACCCGAAGCTCAGCCCAAGGACAAAAGACGGCACTTGAAACCCGGCGCCGCCATAAAAGCGGAAAATGGATCGATATCTCCCTGCTGACCTCACCGGTCATTGTGAACGGCGAACAGGTCGTCTATTATGGAATCTACCGGGATATTGCTCCGCAGAAAAAAGCGGAAGCCCTGATCAAATCGTCTTTGGAAGAAAAAGAAGTCATGCTGCGGGAAATCCATCACCGGGTTAAGAACAATCTTCAGGTGATCATCAGTCTTCTCCGGCTTCAATCCGGCCTTATGCGGGACAAACAGGATTTGGAGATGTTTAAGGAAAGCCAAAACCGCATCATGTCCATGGCCCTGATTCATGAAAAACTTTACCGCTCTCAAGACCTGGCCAAAATCGATTTCCCTCAATATATTCAGAGTTTCGCCACCCATCTTTTCCGCATCTACCAGGTGGATCACCGTGACGTCCATCTCTATACCGATATCGACGATCTTTTCCTGGATATAAACCGGGCGATCCCCCTGGGATTGATCGTCAATGAACTCCTCTCCAACGCATTAAAACACGCCTTCCCGGGCGGGCGGAAAGGAAATATCTGGATAGAGCTTCACTCCGGGGGAGACGGGAAAAAACTGAGCATCAAAGACAACGGGGTGGGGCTTCCGGAAAATTTTAATTTCAAAAACGCCGATACTTTGGGGATACAGCTGGTTTCCAGCCTGATCAATCAGATCAAAGGGACCCTTGAACTTAAAACAGCCCCGGAAACCGCCTTCACCATATATTTTTCTTAATACCCGGAAATCCTCTTTTTTTATTTCTCCCAGGCCCGGATGCCGTCTTTCATCCAGTCCGGCATGGGCGCGGCTTTGAGATAATGGTCGTAAAACTCCTGCATCCGGATGGTCCAGTCTTTCTGATTGACCCGTTTGCGGAGCCCATGAGCCTCTCCGTTGTAGTTGAACATAAATCCGGTTTTTCCCAGCCGGCGCAAGGACATGATGAACTCTATCCCTTGGTACCAGGGGACAGCCCCGTCTTCATCGTTGTGCATAAACATGATGGGGGTCTCGATTTTATCCGCCCAGAAGACGGGGGAATTGGCGATATAGCGCATAGGATATTCCCAGAGAGTCCCGCCGATCCGGCTCTGGGTGCGTTCGTACTGAAACTGCCGGACCATCCCGCTCCCCCACCGGATACCGTTATAGGCCGAGGTCATGTTGGTGACGGGAGCTCCGCCTTGGGCGGCTGCGAAAATATCAGTCTGGGTGATCATGTAACAAATCTGATATCCGCCCCAAGAGTGGCCCTGTATCCCTATGGCGTCCGGGTCGATGTATCCTTCCCGCACCAGCATCTGAATCCCCGGCAGCACGCATTTAAGCGCGTCCCGGCCCGGAAACCCGGTGCCGTATTCGATGTCCGGCATCCAGATGACATACCCGTTGCTCACATAATAAGGCATGCTGATGGAAGTGCCGGGTGAAGGATGGCGGTAATAGTGAATCATATTGTGCAGGGTTTCATAAATATAAACCATCAAGGGATATTTCTTGTTGGGATCAAAGTTATCCGGTTTGATCAGAATGCCCTTCAGGGGCGATCCGTCCGCGCTGCGGAAATCGCGGAGCTCGGCTTTGCCCCAAATATACGGATCCATCTGACTGCCTAACTCCGTAACTTTCTTGGGATTGGAAAAATCCATGTCACTGACCCAAAGATCGGGATATTCGTCGAAAGCCATCCGTTCAAAGAGAAGCCGTTCCGCATTTTCAGCCTTTCTGGGAAATCCAAAATATTTATCAGCCGTCAAGAGCTTTTGAGGAGGTTTTTGTCCCTCGACCCGGTCTCTATAGAAACCCTGGGCCATGGTCTCTGTATTGACCGCCCGGAAAAGCAGGGGCTCTTCACTGTCGATAAAATCCTCTTCCCGGTCCAGGCGGACATAACGAAAAGACAGATTGTTTTCCCGGCCGAAGCCTTCGGTGATCAACCGGGCTCCGGAACCGCCGGGCTGAATTTCCCAAACATCGAATTCATCATAAATAAGAACCGCACCGTCGTTTTCGGTCCACCCGGCGGTGCCGTAGGAATAGGCCGGGCTCGGCTGGTCCCAATCCTGGCGATCAAAGGGAACATCCAGGTCTTTGGTCACGTTCCTCACTTTTTTTGAAGCGATGTCATAAACGTGCCAGTGCTTGTCTTCAAACCAATAGACATATTTTCCTTCCGGGGAGAGACTGGCATTGGAATACAATTCCTTTTTCACCAGGGTTTTCTCACCGGTATGGGGGTCCACCACATAGACATCATAAAAAGACCCGAAATACGCGATCTTCTCGGCATAAGGCCAGAACGTCTGCCCGAAAGCGATTTTTCCATTATCCGAGATGCGGACATCCGGCAATTCTTCATCCGCCAGTTTGACGAATTTTTTATCCTTCACGTGATAAACCGACTCCCAGGTGTTGTTGCGGATGTCATCCTCCATTATTTTCTGTTGGGGCTGGGGGAGCGGGTCTTTCCAATGCCAGAGGTCGAAACGGGCCTTTTCGTCATCCCCGTTCTTGCTGTCATTCTCGTCTTCCGGCTCCGGGATTTCCTTGATGCCGAACATCACTATCCAGCCGTCATCGGTGAAAGAAAGGCCCGATTTGTCACTGACCGCCATCCCCTCCGGGAAATTTGGAGTGGAGGTGTGGGAAACCCAGAGTGACGCCCGGTCCTCACCCTTATTCCAGCCGTAAAGATTAAAAGTGGGTTTGTCCGACTCATAATCATCCCGGTCGGTGAGAAACGCCAGGCGGCTTTCTTCCTTATCCATGGTGATATTTTTATAACGGCCCTCCCCGGTCAAAAGCGCCCGGCCGTTTTCCCCGTCCGGCATATAATTATAAATTCCGTCGGTTTCCGGTTTTTCCTCGCTGGATACGGTATAGATAAGATGAGCGCCGTCTTTGGTGAAAAGATATTCCATGACGGCCTCAAACGCGGTTTCGCTGTCATCTTTAAGCGAACGCAGGACCAGAGGCGTTCCGTATTTCTTATCTTTTTTCTTTTTTTCCTCTTCCGTTCCCTCTTCAGCTTTTTTCATTTCTTCTTTCTTTTCTTCTCCACCCGCTTTTTCAGCTTCCTCCTCCTTTTCTTTTTCTTCCTCCGGTTTTTCCAGAAGATAAGCGATCCATCCTCCGGCTTCTTCCGGAAGCTTGAAACCTTTCACTTTCTGGATAACTTCGGTCCCGCCGGAAGAAAGATCCATAATACCGAGAGACTTTTTAAGTTCCTCTTTTTTGCTGTCCTTGTCTTCCTTAGCCTTTTCGATCTGTTCCTGAGTGGGCGAAATCACAAAAACGGCATACCGGGAGTCATAGCTGAATTGAGCATCCGCCGCCCTTTCCGCATCTGTCCCCTCTCCGGAATAACCGATGACGTGACGGAATTCCCGGTTATCTTTCAAGCTGATGACCACAATCTCCGCATCCCCGTCCTGAGGGGTTTCTGAATACAAAACCCAGTTCCCGTCGGGGGATATTTGAGAGCGGACAATGGATTTCCAGGAATCATAAACATCATGGGTCAGAGGTTTTTTATCCTGAGCCCAGGATAGATTCAAGGTTAATAAAACCGCTAAACATAAAATGAAAAAACATCTGACTGTCTTTCCCCTTCTTATCATCGTTCCTCCTTGATTGAAAGTCTTGTTTATTCAGTTTATCCGGTTTATCCGGTTGATTCAAGCTAATCATAAAGTTAGGGTAATACGAGAAAAGCAAGACGGGCGAGAAAAGCGGGAAAGGCGAGAGGGGCGGGCTATGGTATATGTCCAGCTGAGATATAGGTCAGGTTGAACAAAAATTTGAAAAAATTGTTGACAAACTCACTCTGATAGATATGATTCAAACATAAAAATTTTTATCTGAATTATTCACAAGCCGAAGCCGGAAGCGAAAGCGCGCGGTGAAGCGCGTATCATCATTTTTGCAAGTGAGCTGGATGATGAACGGACCGGGCGGCTTCAGATGCTGGAGTTGAAAGGTGACAAAAAAATCATTGCCTTTTTTTCATGAACAGGTCAGGAGTAATAGTTCAGATGACCCAAAAAGGGAGGGAAGATGAAAAGAAGTATTATCGCATGTGCGTTGGGGCTGTGTCTCTGCAGTTCTTTGGTTTTCGGACAAATCGTCACCAACACCAATCAAAGCGCCCAGTATCTCCGCATGCTGGCCCGGAACGCGTCCACGGATATCGACGCAGCCTATTACAATCCGGCCGGATTGGCCCGCCTGGTGGATGGATGGCACTTCAGCCTGTCCAACCAGACTCTTTTTCAGGAAAAGACCGTCACCAACGAGTTTCCCCTGCTCAATCAGCCGGAATTTGTGGGTGAAGTCAATGTGCCGTTTTTTCCGAATGTGTACGCGGCGTATAAAACCGGCAATCTGGTGTTTTCTTTTGGATTCGGGCCCAATTCAGGCGGAGGGACCGCCGATTTTTCATCCGGGCTGCCGTCTTTTGAAATCCCCATAAGCCAGCTTCCCATGATGATGACCCAAATGGGACTCCCCACCACCGAGTATAACGCGGATATCGCGTTCAAGGGCACGTCTGTCTTCTTAGGATTTCAGCTCAATGCCTCCTACGCCCTTTCCGACGTCCTGTCCGTGGCCGGGGGCATGCGTTACATTTCAGCCTCCAACACCTATGAGGGCCGCATTGAAAACATCGAGTTCAATCCTTACCATCCTTACCTCAAACCCAATACGGATATGATTTCGGCCTACCAGTTTTTCAATGCCTTAGGACTCACGGAGTACGCCGGCATGGTGGCGGACAAGCACGTAAACGCCGAGCAAACCGGCTCCGGAATCACACCCATCCTGGGCCTGAATTTCAACTTCGGCACACACCTCAATATCGGCGTTCGATATGAATTCAACACCCCGCTGGAGCTGCAAAATCAAACCACTGTGGATGACACCGGTCTTTTCCCGGACGGCCATACCTTCAGGAGTGATATTCCGGCCATCTTCTCCGTCGGCGCGGAATACATGCTCACCCGGCGGCTGAATGCGTTTGTTTCCTACAACCAGTTTTTCGAGAAACAAGCCGATTTGAACGGCGCCGAAGAATGGCTTGATTCCAACACCTACGACCTCGCTCTGGCTCTGGAGTACATGCTTTCCCAAACAGTGGCTGTGAGCGGCGGGTACATGATGACAAGGCCCGGAGTCAGCAAAGAATACCAGAATGACTTCAGCCATGAAATCCCCGCCAACTCCATCGCCTTCGGATCCCGCATCGGTTTGACGCGCCGACTGAACCTGGACATAGGTGTTTTGCTTGTCGACTACCTGGACGCCAGCCGGGAGTTCACCTACCCAGGGTTCGGGACTTTCAGTGAAACCTACAGCCGCTCCACCTGGGCATTCAGCATCGGAATCGAATACCGGTAAGGTTGATTTACTGAAATCTCAACCTAATTTTCAACCCGGCCTGAATGATGAACCGGCCGGACCATTTTTTTATGAATTCATCATGTGTATAATACACCACGAACCATGACAATGATCCCAATGTCATTCCCGGAGCGGAGCACTTTTGAGTCTGTCATTCCGGGGCACGCCGTGCCTTTGAGTGTGTCATCCCGCGGTGCGAAGCACCGAGGGATCCCTGACTGCCTCGTATGGGCGGTGGGTTCCGCTTTCACGAGGCAGAAAGGGATTGCCACGGCTTGCTGACGCAAGCCTCGCAATGACAAAGTGGCATGTCGTCCCGGAGAGCGGAGCGACGGGAATCTTAGAGTGCATCGGCTAATGAGTCAGAACCGGCTCATCAGACGAAGCCGAATAAGATCCTCACGGCCTGCTTCGAAGGCCTCAGGATGACAGCGGAGCTGTCAGTTTCTAACCTGGATTATTCACGGGCCGGGATTGCCGCAGATGCGAGGCGCAGGGCATGAAGCTGTGGTCCTTCACCGCGAATGCCCTGCAACAAAGCAGATGCGATGAGATCCGGCCCGCCCGAAGGGTAAAAAAATTGCGATTAAAATAACAATTGAAAAATGAAAAACGTTTCATTTGATCTTACACTAAAAACCATGCTTATCCCTGATAAGAAAAAGATTGCAAAAACATCGCAATTTTTTTATGAATATGCCAGGCTATTTTCGAACTAATAAATCAGGTTGCGGGCTGGGTGACCTTCAGGCTTATAAGCCCGGCTGGATTTAATCTTTTTTCTCCAATGCCGTATAATTCAAAGGAGAATTGAAATGACCGGAGAAAAAACCGCACCAGACGCAGCGCCGCTCACCTACGGGATGATCGGCGGCGGACAGAACGCCTTTATCGGAGAGGTTCACCGCAAAGCGATCGCCATGGACGGCGGAGCCGAATTGGCGGCTGGATGCTTTTCCACCAGCTATGACAACACCCTCGCCACCGGCCGTATGCTGGGACTGGACAAAGAGCGGCTATACCGGACCTATCAGGATATGTTTAAAGCCGAAGCGCAGCGGGAAGACACCATCGATTTTGTGGTCATCGTGACGCCCAATGACACCCATTTCGCCATGGCTGAAGCCGCCCTCAACTCGGGAATCCACGTGGTCTGCGACAAACCGCTGGCCACAGACAGCGGACAGGCGGAAGAATTGGCCCGGCTGGCCCGAGAAAAAAAACTCCTCTTCGGAGTGACGTACACCTACACCGGATATCCCATGGTCAAGCACATCCGCGATATGATCGCCGCCGGGAAACTGGGAGCCATCCGTTTTGTCAACACGGAATACCCCCAGGACTGGCTGGCAGAATCCGCTGAAAAAAACGGACAGAAACAGGCGCTTTGGCGGAATGATCCAGAAAAAAGCGGGCCTTCCAACTGCTTGGGAGATATCGGAAGCCATGTTGAAAACATGGTTTCTTATCTCACCGGATTGACACTTAAAAAATTGTGCGCCCGCCTGGACACTTTAGTGGAAGGCCGTCTTCTGGACGACAACGCCGCCGTCATGACCGAGTACGATTCCGGCGCCAAAGGCCTTTACTGGTGCTCTCAAATCGCGGTGGGTCATGACAACGGCCTGCGGGTCCGGATTTACGGCAGACGGGCCTCGGTGGAATGGGCGCAGGAATACCCCAACCAATGCCGGATTTCTTATTTGGACAAACCGGCCGAAATTTTATCCCGGGGAAGGGATGAGCTTTCACCCGCAGCGGAGCACTTCTCGCGGATACCCGCCGGGCACCCGGAAGGATATTTCGAAGCCTTCGCCAACATTTACCGCAGCTTCACCGGCTCTCTCTCGAAAATAAAATCCGGTCGGGAACCGGGTGCTATGGACCTTGAATTCCCCCGGGTGGAGGAGGGAGTGCGCGGAGTGCGGTTTATTGAAAAATGTGTAGAGAGCTCTCAAAAGGGAGCGGTCTGGATCGATTTTTAATCGCAACCCCCGGAAAACAAAGGAGGCGGCAATGGCAAGACCCGTAACGCTTTTCACCGGCCAGTGGGCGGATATTCCTTTTCCGGATCTCTGCGGCCTGACGGCTGACATGGGCTACGACGGATTGGAAATCGCGTGCTGGGGGGATCATATGGCCGTACGCAGGGCTGCGAAAAACCCCGGCTACACGGAGGAGAAAAAAGCCGTTCTGGACAAACACGGCTTGAAGTGCTGGGCCCTGGGCGCCCACTTAGCCGGCCAGTGCGTAGGCGACCGCTATGATGAGCGTCTCGACAGCTTCGTCCCGGATCAATACAAAGGAAAACCCGAACACATCCGGGAATGGGCGGTGGAAGAGATGAAAGCCGCAGCCCGGGCCGCGAAAAACATGGGCTGCCGGGTGGTCAACGGCTTCATGGGATCCCCTATCTGGAAATTCTGGTATTCCTTCCCTTCGACCACGCCGGAAATGGTGGAGAAGGGCTTTGCGGAAATCAAAAGATTATGGACGCCCATCCTGGATGAATTCGACGCCTGCGGCATCAAGTTCGCCCTGGAAGTCCATCCCACGGAAATCGCTTTCGACTTTCACACCACCCGGAAACTTTTAAACGTGTTTGATCACCGCTCCGCCCTGGGATTGAATTTCGACCCCAGCCATTTGTATTGGCAGGGAATGGAACCCCACCTTTTCATCCGGGAATTCGGAAGCCGGATATACCATGTCCACATGAAAGATGTGGCGGTGACTCTGGACGGAAAAAGCGGAATCCTCGGCTCGCACCTCCCTTTCGGCGATCTCAGGCGCGGTTGGAATTTCCGCTCCCTGGGACACGGGGATGTGGATTTTGAGGAGATCATCCGCGAATTGAACAATACCGGATACCAGGGGCCTTTGTCCGTGGAATGGGAAGACAACGGCATGAACCGCGAATTCGGCGCCCGCGAATCACTGGAGTTCGTCCGCAGCATTGACTTCGCGCCTTCCGGGATCGATTTTGATAAAGGAATGAAATCATGAGGCTCCCGGCATGGTGTCATCCCGGAAAGTGCCGCAGCAAAGGGTCACCGGACGGACCGCTTTGAAGAGACGGCGCGGTTTTTCCTGGAGGAGGCGGGAAAGGATTTCGCTTCGCCTGGGATGACACATTCACGTCTTTGCGGCCCGCTATTGTCATCGTTCGCGGTATGTTATACTCATGATGAATATGCCGGCTCAAGTCAGGTTTATGAAAAAACGGAAGACGAGGAATTAAGGTATGAGTGACAAACCCAAGCTCACCCGCCGCAACTTTTTGAAGTCCTCGGCTGCGGCCGGCCTGGGCCTGGCTGTGACCCGCCATGCTCCGGGACAAGAAGATAAAAGCGGAATTCCTCCCTCCGATAAGCTGAACCTTGCTTTTATCGGAACGGGCGTTCAAGGCCGGGTGCTGATTGAATCCTGCCTGCGCATCCCCGGGCTCCGTTTTGCCGCTGTGTGTGATATTTGGGAATACAGCCAGCGATATGCCAGCCGGTATCTCCTTAAATACGGCCATGATGTCAATGTCTATGAGGATTACCGTGATATGCTGGCCCGGGAAAAGGACCTGGACGCCGTTATCGTGGCCACCCCGGACTGGATGCACGCCGAACACACCAACGCCTGCCTGCGGGCCGGATGTCATGTCTACTGCGAAAAAGAGATGTCCAATTCCCTCGCCGGCGCCAACAGCATGGCCGAGACCGCAAAACAAACCGGAAAACTTCTCCAGATCGGCCACCAGCGCCGGAGCAATCCCCGGTACATCCATGCCATCGACCGCTTGATACGCAAGCACGCTGTCTTAGGCCGGACCTCCAAAGCATACGCCCAGTGGAACCGGTCCAAATCCGATATGCTGGGATGGCCCGACCGCTATGCCATTCCCCCCGCCAAATTAAAAAAATACGGATACTCCTCTATGGAGGCTTTCCGCAATTGGCGGTGGTTTAAAAAATACGGAGGCGGCCCCCTCGTGGACCTGGGATCCCATCAGATTGATCTTTTCAGCTGGGTGTTCGGCACCCCGCCCCGGACCGTGTTCGCCGCCGGCGGAACCGATTATTATGAAAACCGGGAATGGTTCGACAACGTGATGACCATTTACGAATTCGATACCGGTTCAGGAACCGCACGTGCTTTTTACCAGGTTCTCACCACCACCAAGCACGGGGGGTTTTACGAAACATTCATGGGGGATATGGGCTCCCTGGTCATTTCGGAAGTGCCCGAAATGGGAAATTGGGCCATGCGCGAAGCCCATGCTCCGGAATGGGATTCTTTGGTCCAAGAAGGCCTGCTGGAATCGGAAACTCCGCCCCTGCAGAAAGTGGACACCCGGAATATCTTTCTGGATGTCCGGGTGACCGTTGAAGCCGGACGCTGGCCGCTGCCGGTTGAATTGGCCAAACCGGCCCACCAGTCTCACTTGGAAAATTTTTTCAGCGCCGTCCGTTCCGGCACTCCTCTCACCTGTCCCCCGGAAACAGGATATGAAACCGCGGTGGCCGTGCTTAAAGCCAATGAGGCGGTGAAAAGCCAGAGGATTTATGAATTCAAACCCGATGAGTTTAAAGCTTGACATCATGAAAACCGGACGTTTTATTCTTCCGTGGTTGTGCCTGTTTCTGACTCTGGTTGGGCTTTATTCCCAAACCGGTAAGGCTGAAAAAGAAGCCGAAGTTAAATCGGGATGGGACGGGAGCCGGACTACGGCCGTTCATGTCATCCCCCTTTTTGATGAACTCGGCGAGCAGATCATTCCCACCTCCTCATACCCCCTGCCGTATTCCACCCGCTATTCGTGCGCGGTCTGCCATGAATATGAAACCGTTTCCAAGGGGTTCCATTTCAACGCCGGAAAAACCGAAAACGACGGGAGGCCGGGGGAACCTTGGGTCTGGCTGGACGAAAACACCGGCACCCTGCTTCCGCTCTCTTTGCGGGGCTGGGAAGGCACCCTGCTTCCGGAAGACATTGGAATGAGCGCCTGGGACTTCACCCTTCAGTTCGGACGCCACTTGAACGGCGGCAATATCAGCGAACCTGTCCTGGATGAGATGGATCCGGAATCCCGCTGGTTTGTTTCCGGAAAACTGGAGATCAACTGCATGGGCTGCCATAATGCTGAACGCCTGCAAAGCCACAGCGAATGGGCCAAACAGATTCTGCGGGAGAATTTCCGCTGGGCCGGCGTAGCGGCTTCAGGACTGGGGGAGGTCACGGGTATGGCGTCACGCCTTCCCCCCACCTGGGATATTTACGACGGCCCCAACCCGGATGACTCGGTATTCGCGGTGGTCCCGGCTGTTAAATACCGGGACCACTACTTTGACAGCCGCCACCGGGCTTTTCTGGATATCGCCGGAGATCCCAGAGATGAGCGGTGCCTGGCGTGCCACTCCGTCACTCCGGTGGACGCCACCCGTCCTCAATCGTCAAACGATGTCCACAGCGACGCCGGGCTGAACTGTGTGGACTGCCACCGCAACGGCCCGGACCACCGCATCATCCGGGGATATGAAAACGAAGCCCATGATACCGGTGAAGCGTTCCGGGCTCAATTCACCTGCCAAGGGTGCCATCTGGGAGAAGAATTCCCGGGAAAAGCCGGCTGGGAAGCCGGGCGGCTGGGAGCGCCTTATCCGGCTCATAAAGGAATTCCCCAGGTTCATTTTGAAAAATTGACCTGCACGGTCTGCCATTCCGGCCCCCTGCCCTCTTCTGAAGGAACCCGTGTGCGGACATCCCGGGCCAACCGGCTGGGAATCTATGGAATCGCCAGCTGGCATACTGAAATGCCGGCGGTTGTGGAGCCGGTGTATGTCCGGAACAGTCATGGGAAAATCGAACCCCGCCGGTTGATCTGGCCGGCTTTCTGGGTCCGGATGGAAGGCGAAGAAATCATTCCGCTGAAGCCTGAAGACATCGCACCCGCCGGAGAGGACATCCTGAACGTGGAAGAAGAAACCGCAAGACTGCTTTTCACTCTTTCCGTCAGGCTGGACATTGAGGGTTCGCCCGGATTCATTTTCAACCAACGGGTGTTCACCCGGAATATTGATAACCGGCTCGATTCCGCCCCCGCTGACCAGGAAGTCCCGGAAAACACCCCTGTGTACGTTGTTAAAAATGATGAAAAAACTTCTCTTTTAATTCCGGAATTCCAACCTTTTGCCGAGGAGCCGGACAGGGAAGCGGAATCCCGGATTCAGGATGTGCTTAACGCTTTACGGACTATAAAAAACGCGCCCGGCGCCCCAGGTCTTATTTATCAAAACGCGCTGTTCCGCCTGAACCGGGGATGGCTGGAAAAAGAGGAATGGAAAGGCCCGCCGGCTGACTCCGCCCGTCTGGTTTGGTTGACCGGAGATCTTCCCACTCCGGTGTTATCGGAATTTCATCTCCGGACCATTCATGCCCTGGCCGGACGTGAACAGACCCTGACCGAAGAGCAGGTTCAGCGGATGCTGAACCGGCTTCAGGAAACGAATGGGGGAAAAAGCGAAGGCGGCCGGTTCGGGTATATTTCCGGCGGCCGCCTGTTCACTCTGAATGACAACTATTACCTTCACTCCCAGCCCCATGATTCGGCCGAACCGGTGACCTGGCCTCTGAGCCATCAGGTCCGGCCGGCGCAGCAGTCACTGGGGATTCAGGGATGCGGAGACTGCCACAGTTTTTCATCCAATTTCTTTTTTGCCCGGTTTGAAGGCACCGGCCCCCTGCTCAGTGAACAGACCTCCCAAAAATCATCCGCCTCGCTGATGGGGCTGGACGGTTATTTTCAGCGTCTGTTCGGCTTGTCTTTTGCGGTCCGGCCGGTGCTGAAAATCATTCTGGCCGCCGCTGTTTTTGTGACCGGCCTGCTGCTGCTGTGGGTCGCCGTCCGTTTGTTGAAAAAGTATGCCGGACTTGGGGAGAAGGGGAGCTGAACCTATGTACACCGCCGTTGCCGTCACCATCATCGCCGGGCTGATTGCCGTGCTAACCTGTCTCGAATTCGCCCAGGATAAAAAAAAGAAGGCATTATCCTTCAAACACTGGCTTCTGAAAAAAAGATTCCGGCTGGACCCTTCCGTCCAGCGGGAAAAGAAAAGCCCCGGCCGCAGGAAGCTGGCTTTTTACGGGCTGGCCGGAACGTTTATCTTCATGGCGGCAACCGGCTTTCTTTTCTCCCTCTTCGGCCTGATCCGCCTGCAGGGAATTCCCCTGGCCCTTCACGTGGCCTGCGGGGGACTGTTCGCCGCCGCAGTCACAGCCGCCGCTTTGACCGGAACCAAAGATCACCACCCGGATGATTTTGATGAAAAAAGCCGGCTTTTTTCCCGGCGCTCCCGGAGAACCGCGGCGTATTGGCTGTTTTTGCTGGCTTCTTTTCTGCTTATGGCCACCGCCCTGCTGATGATGCTGCCTTTTTTCCACTTCACCACCATCCGCACCGCTTTTTTCATCCACCGCTGGAGCGCGCTGGCCGGGCTGGCGGCCGTCCTGGTCTGGGCGGAAACCTTTCTCATCACCGAAGATAAAAATGACACCAAGTCTTGAGGGCGTAACCCGGTTCGCCCACCAGGCCATGTCGACGGAATTTGAAATCTTCTTCTCCGGTCTGGACGTTTCCTATGCTGAACACGCCGCCCAGGCGGCTTTCGCTGAAATCAACCGGATCGAAGCTCTGTTCAGCCGGTTTGACGGCGCCTCTGAAGTGAGCCTCATCAACCGCCTTCAGCCGGGCCGAACCATGATGGTGGGGGCCGAGGTTTTTGAATGCCTCTCCCTGGCCGCTCAAATCCAAAGGGAAACTGGAGGGGCCTTTGATATCAGCGCCCCGGCTCTGGTAAAATATGATTCGGCGTCCCGGAAAGCCGATTCTCCGGATCAGGGTCATGGCCTCCGCTTCCCCCTGGTGCTGGATTCATCCGGAAAAGGATTCCGGGTTTCACTGGCTGAAGGCTTTCAGGAAGCCGGAATCGACCTGGGAGGAATCGGGAAAGGATATGCCTTGGACAGCCTCCGCACTCTGCTTGACGATTGGGACGCCCGGAATGTTCTCGTTCAAGGGGGAACCAGCACGGCTCTGGCCCTGGGGGCGGCGAGTGAAAAGCTTCCCGGCTGGCCGGTGGGTGTGGGAGGGAAGTGGAAAAGCCCGGCTGCTCCCCGGCGGATCCGGCTGCGGAACCAGGCTCTCAGCGGTTCCGGAACCGACATCAAGGGCGGACATATCATTGATCCGGAAACCGGACGTCCGGCGGAAGGACACCTGGCAGTCTGGACGGTTCATCACTCCGCGGCCGCTGCGGACGCCCTCTCCACAGCCTTTATGGTTATGTCCACCCGGGAAGTCCGGGACTACTGCCGGACGCATCGGGAAGTTTGGACCCTGGCTGTCTCCAAACAGTCCGGACCCGAAGTTTTCAATCCGGATATTGTTTTAGAGTCAGCTTCTAACCTGGAGGAGTCATCATGATAAAAAAAGCGGCGCTTTTCGCAGCGGCGGCTGTTATTTTCACCGCTGCGGGTTCTCTTTCTGCTCAGGAACAACAGGAAAAAGAAGTTCTGAAACTGGAACTTCCTAAACCCATGTTCGTGGGAACCCCGGAAAATATCCGGACGCCCAACCTGGAAAAACCCACCGGAACCAAACGGGGACCTTTTTATGTTCCGGCCGGAACCCGGCTGGTGTCTCAGGGCAAAGCGGTCACTTCAAGCGATATGATGCCCATCATCGGCGAGCTTGAGTTCATCACAGACGGGGAAAAATCCGGGGAAGAAGGGTATTTCGTGGAATTGGGTCCCGGGCTGCAGTGGGTGCAGATCGACCTGGAAGAGATTCACTCTCTGGAAGCGATTGTCGTCTGGCATTTCCATAATCAGCCCCGGGTCTACCGCGATGTCATCGTTCAAGTTTCCAATGACCCCGATTTTATCTCGGATGTCAAAACCGTGTACAACAACGATCATGATAATTCCGCCGGTCTGGGAGCAGGAAAAGACAAGGAATACATCGAAACCTACGAAGGACGCATCATCGATCCTCAAGGTGCTGAAGGGCGGTATGTGCGCCTCTATTCCAGCGGCAGCACTTCCAATGATATGAATCATTACGTGGAGGTTGAGGTCTACGGCCTGCCTGTAAAATGAAGACCGGTTGGTGGCGTGTCGGCCTCTTCGTTCTGATCCTGGCTGCGGGGCTCTGGTTCCGCGTTGCCCAATTGGACAAACGGCCCATGCATCATGACGAGGCCAATCAGGCGGTGAAATTCGGCCGCTTGCTGGAGGAAGGCCGCTACCAATACGACCCCGCCGACCACCACGGACCCAGCCTGTATTACCTGACCCTTCCTTTCGCCTGGCTGAGCGGAAGCCGGTCTCTCGCCGGTCTGAACGAAAGGATTATCCGGCTGGTGCCGGCTGTGTTCGGAGCCGCGGCCCTTTTGCTTTTATTAATGCTGCGGCCGTTTGTCCGTTTTTCCTCTCTGCTCTGGGCCGGAGGGTTTTTTTCATTTTCTCCGGTTATGGTCTATTACAGCCGTTTTTATATTCAGGAGACCCTGCTGGTCTTTTTTATCCTGGGATTCCTGGCCTTTCTTTGGCGGTTCATAACCTCCCCTCAAATGGGAGCAGCCCTGCTCTGCGGATTCTTCGCCGGCATGATGTACGCCACCAAGGAAACATCCGTTATCGCTTTCGCCGCAGCGGCCGCGGCGGCGGCCGGAACGGCGCCCGCCGGCAACGAATTCAGGAAGCAGCGGCCTGTCCCCGCGCTGAAGTATTGGCCGGCCGCATTGGGCGCGGGGGTTCTGACCGCCTTTATCTTTTTTTCTTCCTTTTTCAGCCATTGGCGCGGACCCCTGGATTCCATTCTGGCTTTCAAATCCTATTTTATTAAGGCCGGTTCTCCCGGGCTGCACTCCCACCCCTGGAATTATTATTTGGACATGCTGGTGCACAGCCGTTACGGCCAAGGTCCGGCCTGGACGGAAGCCATGATTTTGATTCTGGGAATCATTGGAGGAACCGCCGCCTGGATAAAAAAATCTCCGGATAAGGAGGGCCGGTTTTTTCGGTTCATCGCCCTCTTCACCCTCATTCAGACCGTTGTTTTCTCAGCCGTTTCCTATAAAACCCCCTGGAACATGCTCCCTTTTTATCTGGGTTTTTTGCTGTTAGCCGGATACGGGGCCGTGTTTCTGATCCGCCTGATGCCCCGCCGGCCGGTCAAAACCGCCCTGACGGCGGTTTTGGTGATGGGCGGACTCCACCTCGCCTGGCAAAGCCGCCAGGCCAATTTCATATACCCGGCCGACCCGCGCAACCCTTACGTGTACGCCCACACATCAACCGATTTTCTCAAGCTGGTCGACCGCATTCATGACCTCAGCCGGGTGCACCCGAAGGGCCGGGATATGCTGATTATGGTGACGGCTGATCCTTCCCGGACCTGGCCTCTTCCCTGGTACCTCAGGTCTTATTCCCGGGTGGGCTATTGGACCGATATCCGCAAAACCCCTCTTGCCGCAGGTCCCGGCGTGCTGGTCACAGCCATTGAAATGAACGATTATCTTCCCGGAAATTTTGAAGAAACACACATCACGGAATTCTACGGCCTGCGGCCTGGGGTGTTTTTGACGCTCCATGTGGAAAAATCCCTGTGGAACGCTTTCATGAAAAAAAGAACCCCTGCCGGAGGCCGACACCTCCCCTAGCCGCCATGACTTTCATCAGCCTGGTCATCCCCGCTCACAACGAAGAAAACAAAATCGGCTTTGACGTCAAGGCGGCGGCGGATTTTTTTCATGAAAATTTCAGCAATGGGGAAATCATTGTGGTGGATGACGGCAGCCGGGACCGGACGGCGGCTGCGGCTGAAAACGCCGCCCGGCCGCAGACCATAGATGTGCGGGTCATCCGCCTGGACCGGAACCGGGGAAAAGGAGCGGCTGTCAAAACCGGTGTGCTGCATTCTGAAGGAAAGATCATTATTTGCGCGGACAGCGGGACCTGCGTCCCCTATCCCGGCGCTTTTCCGGTCATCCGGCGTATCCAGGCCGGAGAGCTGGATATCGGCATCGCCTCCCGCCGGCACCGGGACACCGTCATTCTGCGGAACCGGCCCTTAAAAAGACGGATATTATCCCGGCTGTTTCTATGGACGGCCCGGTTGATCACCGGGCTTCCCGGATGGATTTCCGATTCGCAGTGCGGGTTTAAAGTATACCGGGGGGACACCGCCAGGCGTCTCTTTCAAGAATGCCGGCCGGAAGGATATCTGTTTGAAATCGAAATCCTGCTCCTGGCCGTACAAAAGGGACTGCGGACGGAAGAATTTCCCGTCCGGTGGACCTGCGATTTGGACACCCGCCTGCGCCCGGCATCCGACGCCAGGAACGTTCTCAAAGAACTCCTTCAGATCCGGAAGAGAATGAATCTGAAGAGCAAGAAATAAATCCAGCCGCAGTTCGGCACCTTTCAGCCCAAGGGTAAAAAGTATTGTAACTGTTTTTTAAAACCTCAAAAATGTTACACTGAAACACAAGCTCAAAAAACATTAAATATTATATGTTTCAAAAAGAAAAGGAGGAAAAATGAGTTCATTACGAACCGCGGCATTCCAGATGATGACGGGATGCCTTATCCTTGTCCTTTGGCCATGCCTCGCACATGCCGGCCCCGCGGAGAACCGCGAAGCCCAGGACGCCCCCTCTCTGGCCTCCCTGGAGGCCATGGAAGTCAGCGACCTGCGTGTGGCCGTGGAGCTCTATTCTGAAGACAAAGCCGCCCTCCTCCGCCGGGCGAGAAGCCGCGGGCGATTTTCGACATCGCCGAATATTCAGAGGATTTTTTGGACCGGATGGGCATCATCACCGTGCCTCCCCTGGCCGCGGAAGTGTGGCGCCTGGCTATGATGTCGCGCGAACGGCAGCGCACGAATCCCTTCTTCGGCGGCGAAGAAGTGACCCGCGTTTCCTACCCCACCCAGGATATGGATCACCAGGAAAAGCTTATGAGCATGAGGGGAAACACTCCCTATTTCAACTTCGCCACGGTGCATCACGAGCTCATTCCCGGGCATCATCTTCAGGGGTTCATGAACCGGCGCTACAACCCGCACCGGAATGCCTTCAACACCCCGTTCTGGTCAGAGGGCTGGGCCCTCTATTGGGAGTTTCTCCTCTGGGACGCCGATTTTCCCCGGGTCAACGAAGAGCGGATCGGCATGCTTTTCTGGAGGCTCCACCGGGCGGCCCGGATCATCTTCTCCCTCAGTTTCCAATTGGAGATCATGACGGCTCAGGAAGCGGTGGACTTCCTGGTGGACCGGGTGGGCCATGAGCGCGCCAACGCCGAAGCCGAAGTCCGGCGCTCAGCCCTGGCCGTACCTCTTTATCAGGCGGCCTACATGTTGGGCGGCCTCCAATTCCGGGCCATGGCCAAGGAACTCATCGACTCGGGACGGATGACCGCCCGGGAGTTCCACGACGCCGTGCTGCGCGGAGGACGAATGCCGGTGGAGCTGCTCCGGGCCTATCTCTCCGGCGAAAAGCTCCGGCCGGACTTCAAGTCCACCTGGCGATTTTACGGGGACCTGGACTGAGCTGACGCCGGCATCCTGGAAAAAGAGGCCGCCGCCGGAGAGACAAAAAACCACGCAGAATTTAATATTCACAGAGTCCAGCCCGGCCGGTACCGGGCATGCAGGAACTGATTCGCCTCGGGCATATTGGTGAACTCCATTTTATCCCCATCCCACTGAAGAATGGTCTTGTGCTCCTGCACCCGCACAGCGGCGTTGGCCAGCAGCATGACTTCCGTCAGCGGACCGGAATAGGAAAAATCAGTGGTTGACTTTTTACCGGCTTTGACGGCTTCCACCCATTCCTCATGGATCCCGGGAGACCGGGGGATGGTTTTTTCCGGAAGACCGTATTCCTGCATGAGGGATTCCGGAATCAGCCGGGGATGATTGCCGTAGGTGCTGCACATCAACTTGCCCTTGTCCCCCACAAACAGCACACCTCCGCCGCTGTCACCCATGGTCCGCCCCGGCTCCAGTTCCTTGGGACGCGGAGGCATCAGCCCCCCGTCGTACCAGGTCAGTTTAACCGGCGGCATGCCCTCCCGTTCCGGAAACTCATATGTCACCATTTCGGCACGCGGGAACATATCTTCAGTGAACGGAGTGGAGCTGGCCTGGACGGTTTCGGGATGCCCCAGCTTCAGAACCCAAAACGGATGATCCAATATATGAGCGCCCATATCCCCCAGGGCTCCGGTTCCGAAATCCCAATATCCGCGCCAGGAAAAAGGATGGTAGGCCGGATGATAAGGCCGGTATGGCGCCGGACCCAGCCACACATCCCAGGCAAGGGTTGAGGGAACGGAAGGAATCTCTTTGGGAGCGTCTTCGCCCTGAGGCCATATCGGACGGTTGGTCCAGGCATGGACTTCCCTGACATCGCCGATGGCTCCCTCCCAGATCCATTCGCAAATCAGGCGCCCCCCTTCGCCGGCATGCCCCTGATTGCCCATCTGGGTCACCAGGCTCATTTTCCGGGCGGTCTCCGATAAAATCCGGGCTTCCTTAATCGAATGGGTCAGCGGCTTTTGCACAAAAACATGTTTTCCTCTCTGCATGGCATCCATGGCCGCCACAGCGTGGGTATGGTCGGGAGTGCTGATTGTGACGGCGTCGATTTCCGGATGCTTATCCAGCATGATGCGGAAGTCGCGGTATTTGACCGTCTTCTCATACATGGCTTTTTGTTCAGGCATATTTTGGCCGGAATTTAAAAAATCCCTCATCTATGAAATCCGCAAAAATTACCCCCTCGCTGATATCGTGAGTTATCTGCCCCTTGATACGCCACGGAACGCACGGAAATTCATAAGGATGGTTCACCCCGAAAAGGCCTTTTTTATAAAATATGAATACTGGTATTTTTACATTTCCGAATTAAAAAAACACGAAATTCCCCTCTACCTTATTTCCTCTGTTTTCCGTGAAAACCAGCCATTTTTTAAAAAAAACATCTGTGGAAGATGGTATCACAAAATCCTGTTCCAAACAGAACATTTCTTCGTTCAGGATGAAAAATCAGCAGAACTTTTATCATCGGCCGGAATTCACAACTTTTCAATTTCGGGTGATACACGGTTCGACCGGGTAGCAGCCATTGCCAAAAGTTCAAAAAAAGTACCGGTTGTTGAAAAGTTCAGAAATCATTTTCCCCTCATTGTCGCAGGGAGCACCTGGAAGCCTGATGAAGAAATACTTGCAGCATTTATCAACAAAAGCAATACTATAAAAATGATTGTGGCTCCTCATGAAGTTTCAGAAACCAATATCAACAGACTTCAACAAATGTTGAAAAAACCTGCTGCCCGGTTCAGTGAGGCCGGAAAAACACCCATCGAAAAAATCCAGGTGTTACTAATTGATTCCATCGGGATGCTCTCATCGCTCTACCGCTATGGAAACATCGCATACATCGGTGGAGGATTCGGAGTGGGCATACATAATATTCTGGAACCTGCCACATTTGGATTGCCTGTGGTCTTTGGTCCGAATTATACAAAATTTAAAGAAGCCGTCGAATTAATAAGCCTGGGCGGAGCTTTCCCGGTTCATAACTTCAAAGAGTTTGAAATTACACTTAAGAATCTTTGGGGAGACCCCACCCTATTAAAGGATTCATCCAATGTTTCTAAAAAATTTGTAGAAAAAAATGTGGGCTCAACGAACCTTATCATAAGAAAAGTTTTCAACAAATAATTCAGCTTTGTTACATTTTGTTATTAAAAAACATCTTTTAAAATTTT
>JAWODN010000102.1:0-49290 GCA_046483285.1 Candidatus Aminicenantota bacterium
GAGATCGCCTTTCTCAGCCGGCATGGACGGGGACACCCCCTCCTCCCTTCGGAAATCAATTATCAGGCCAACATATACGGGTTTAAAATGCTGGGTGCCGGAAGGATTATTTCTGTGAACTCGGTGGGGTCTTTGAAAAAACACATCAAACCGCGCCATATTTTTATTCCCGACCAGTTCTATGACCGCACTCGCCGCCGCAGCAGTTTCTTCGGGAAAGGCGCTGCGGCGCACATCAGTTTCGCCCATCCGGTTTGCCCGGTGGTGTCCCGCCATTTATATGAGACCGGAATCAGCCTGGATGTGGATATGCATAAGGGGGGAACTTATATTTGCATTGAAGGGCCTTCCTTTTCGACCATTGCTGAGTCCCGAATATACCGGTCATGGGGGTGTGATGTCATCGGAATGACGGCGGTGACCGAAGCCAAACTCAGCCGGGAAGCTGAGATCTGTTACGCCGCCATGAATCTGGTAACGGACTATGATGTCTGGTATGCGGATGAGGGGACCGTATCGGTGGAAATGATATTGAAGAATCTGGAATTAAATATTCAAAATGCCAAGAACATTTTGAAAAAAGCCGTGGCCGGATTTCCGGGACGGGCGGATGATGAATGTGAATGCGGAGAGGCCTTGAAAAACTGTTTGGTCACCAGCCCGGAAATGATTTCGGAGGAGACCCGGGAAAGGCTCCGTCTTATTTTGGGCAAGTATTTAACTTGACCCGCTCCCGCTGCCGCACGGAAACGATTTTCCAAATTATAGATTGATTTAAGTATAGGAGATAAGAGTTTATGAGTTTAGTCATTATCGGTTCATTAGCGTTTGACACCATCACCACCCCTTTGGGAAAACGGGAAAAGATCATAGGGGGATCATGTTCTTATGCCGCCCTGGCTGCCAGCTATTTCACCAATCCGAAAATGGTGGCGGTGGCGGGAAAGGATTTTCCTGAAGAAACCATCCAGCTTTTCAAACAGCGGGGGGTGGACACACGGGCCTTGGAAATAAAAGAAGGGAAAACCTTTCACTGGGAAGGCGCATACGGAGAAGACCCCAATCAAAGAACAACTGTCAAAACAGAGCTGAATGTTTTTCAAGATTTCAAACCCAAGCTGATGCCCGATTACCGGAAGGCCGGCATCCTTTTTCTGGGGAATATCGATCCGGACCTTCAAATGGATATCCTGAATCAGGCTGAAAATCCCCGCCTGGTGGCTATGGATACCATTAATCTCTGGATCGAGAGCAAACCCGAGCCTTTGAGAGAGGTCATCAAGAACGTCAATGTCTTTTTTGCCAATGATGAAGAAGTCCGCATGATCAGCCGCGAAAAAAACCTACTCAAAGCAGGACGAAGGCTGTTGGAAATGGGGCCCTCACATATCGTCATCAAAAAAGGAGAACATGGGGTGTTGTTGATGGAAAAAGATTTTATTTTCGGTATGCTGGCGCATCCTTGCGAAGATGTGATCGATCCCACCGGGGCGGGCGATAGTTTTGCCGGCGGTTTTTTAGGTTACCTGGATAAAATCGGGTCCAGCCTGGAAAAGGATTTCCGCCGGGCCTCGGTGTACGGAAGCGTAATGGCTTCTTTCACCATAGAAGACTTCAGTATAGAACGGCTCAAATCGCTTTCCGATAAGGAAATTGAAAGCCGGTATGAGTTGTTCCGGGATTTAGTGACATTTTGAAGGAGGTGGTGATGGCGGAAACACGGATACCGGTGGAACCTTATAAAATAAAATCTATTGAGCCCATAAAGCTTTTAAGCCGGGAGGAGAGGGAAAAAAACCTCCGCCGGGCGGGATTCAATGTTTTTGCGCTTCCCGCCCCCGCGGTTTTTATCGATCTGCTGACGGACAGCGGCACGGCGGCTATGAGTCAAAAACAATGGGCCGGCATGATGGAAGCCGATGAGGCCTATGCCGGTTCCCGGAGTTTCGACAGGTTCCAAAATTCTGCAAGAGAAGTGTTCGGTTTCAAACATGTCATCCCCACCCATCAAGGGCGGGCTGCGGAAAGGATTCTTTTTCAAGTGTTGGTTGAAAAGGGAGATGCGGTGCCCAATAATATTCATTTTGACACCACCCGCGCCAATATTGAATTTCGCCATGCGGATGCCGCGGATTTGGTTCTTGATGCCGCTTACGATCCGGACAACCGGGATTTTTTTAAGGGCGATATGGATTTGGAAAAGCTGGAGGCTTTTATTCAAAAAAAGGGAGCTGACCGGATTCCATTGGTGATGATGACCGTCACAAATAACAGCGGCGGCGGTCAACCGGTTTCCATGCGGAATTTGAGTGAAGTGAACCGGATCTGCCGGAAACACGGCATCCCGTTTTTTTTGGACGCCTGCCGTTTTGCTGAAAATGCCTATTTCATTCAGCAGAGAGAGGCGGGATATGCCGAGAAATCCGTTCGCGAAATCGCACGGGAGATGTTCACCTGCGCAGACGGCGCCTTCATGAGCGCGAAAAAGGACGCGCTGGTGAATATGGGAGGATTCGTCACCTGCAATAACGATGAGCTGGCCGGAAAGCTCAAAAACCAACTCGTTTTAAGTGAAGGATTTCCGACTTATGGAGGGATGTCGGGAAGAGATTTGGAGGCAGTCGCCCAAGGTCTTCAGGAAGGTGTGGAAAGCGGGTACCTTGAACACCGCATCGGACAGGTGAAATATTTATGGTCGCGGCTGCACAATGAAGGGATTCCGGTTTACAGTCCGCCGGGAGGGCATGCCGTGTATCTTCTGGCCGACCGGTTTCTCTCTCATCTTCCAAGAGAGCATTATCCCGGCTGGGCTTTGAGTGTGGCGCTTTACCGGGAAGCCGGCATCCGTGCGGTTGAAATCGGAGGCGTGATGTTCGGCCGTACCGATGAGGAAACCGGCAAAGAGGTGTTTCCGCAATTGGAACTGGTCCGGCTGGCCGTCCCCCGGAGAGTCTACACGGTTTCCCATCTGGAGTATATCGCCGAAGCCTTAACCCGCTTGTATAAAAAAAGAAAGGATATCAACGGATTCCGGATTGCCGGCCAGGCTCCCTATCTCCGGCATTTCACCGTCCGGATGGAAGAAGTGGTGTCACCGGGTTAAATGCGGTAGAACCACATCAACGGAATCCAGAGCTGGTGAGCATAGGGAAGGCGTTTGTGGTTGACCAAAATTTCGGTATTATCCCAGTCATGGATCAGGTTAAACAACTGGAACAGCTCTTCGACATCTTCCGGAGTAAAAGCCGCGGAGTGCTTGACCCATTCCCCGCTTCCGGTTTCGAGGTATGTGGGCATGCGCCTCGCTAAATCAACCGCTTTCTTGTATTTAGGCGAGACTCTGCAACCGAATTTCAGGGTGATGGTGAAAGTCTTCGCGGTGGTGGAGGGGTGCAGGATATCCTGCAGTTTTTTCTCTTCCGCCGGGTCCTGATCAGGGTTTTTCCATTGAGTCATTATTCATCTCATTTCAATGAGCCGGGCCTGTGCCTTAGCCTGCTGAATTCATGAAAAATATAAGCCAACCCGCTTTTTTTGTCAATCCGCAAATCCGGGAGGCTACACAATCAACATGCAGTCGCCGTAACTGAAAAACCGGTATCTTTCTTTTACGGCTTCCTGATAAGCGCGGCGGATCAGTTCATAACCGCCGAAAGCCGAGGTCAGCATTAAGAGAGTGGACCGGGGAAGATGAAAATTGGTCAAAAGCGCATCCACGACCTGAAACCGGTAACCGGGATATATGAATAAACCGGTGGACTTTTTCCCGGATTGGACCCGCCCTTCTTTCACAGCGCTCTCCAGCGCTCTCACTGAAGTCGTCCCGACTGCTACCACCCGTCTCCCCTCTTTTCGGGCGCTGTTGATGCGGCCGGCTGTTTCCGGGCTGATGTGAAAGTGTTCCTCCGTCATCCGGTGTTTTCGGATATCATCCGTCCGGACCGGCTGGAATGTCGCCGCCCCCACGCTCAGAGTGATGTGTTCCAATTGAATATTCTTGGCCTGGACCCGTTCCAGCATCCGGCCGGTGAAATGGAGTCCGGCCGTGGGTGCGGCGATGGAGCCATCATGTTCGGCGAAAACGGTTTGATACCGGTCTAAATCAAAAGGGCGCCACTTTTCCATGCCGGATTCCCTTTTAATATAAGGAGGAAGGGGAGCGAAGCCGATTTTTCCCAGCTCTTCCCGGATACCGTCTGAAGAAAAATGAAGCACCCGCTTGCCTTCGCTTTTTTCCTCCCGGACTGAGGCAGCCAGACGGGGCGAAAAAACTATCCGGTCACCGGTCCGGACTTTCCGCGCCGGCCGGCAGAGGACTTCCCAGGTTCGAGTTGAGATTTCCTGAAGAAATAAGAATTCAATTTTCCTGTTTTCTTTCCGGCCCCAAACCCTGGCCGGAATGACCCGGGTATTATTGAGCACCAGCAGGTCCCCGGCATGTAAAAAATCAGGAAATTCGGTGAAGCGCCGGTGATGGATACCGCCGTTTTCACGTGTGACCACCATCATCCGGGATTGATCGCGGCAGGGAAGAGGCTGCTGCGCAATCAATTCACGCGGCAGTTCATAATCATACTCATGGGTGCGCGTTTTAAGCATGAAACGATCATTCGTCTTTGAAAAGGTTTCCCTGTGGAGGGAGATCGGTCTTAAAGCCCAAGTGCTGGTAGGCACGGAGAGTCGCCTGGCGTCCTCTTGGAGTTCGTTCCAAAAAACCGATCCTCATCAGAAAGGGTTCATATATGGATTCAATGGTGTCCTGATCTTCATCAATGGCGGCGGCGATGGTTTTAATCCCCACCGGGCCTCCGGAAAAATTCTCAATAATAACGGCTAAAATCTTGCGGTCCACGTCATCCAGTCCGCGGGCATCCACTTCCATCATATCCAAGGCTTTTTTGGCCTCATCCAGGGTGATTTTGCCGTCGGCGATCACTTCGGCGAAATCACGGACTCTGCGCAGCAGCCGGTTGGCCACCCGGGGTGTTCCCCGGGAGCGGAGCGCGAGCTGGTCGCCTCCGGAATCTGTGATTTTGACATTGAGAAGGGATGCGGAGCGCTGGATGATTTTTTTCAAGTCCGGTTTATCGTAATAATCCAAGCGGCTGATAATCCCGAACCGGCTGCGCAAAGGAGCGGTGATCCGGCCGGCGCGGGTGGTCGCCCCGATAAGAGTGAATTTTTTCAGCTGAAGTTTATGGCTTCGGGCGCTGGGGCCCTGGCCGATTATTATGTCCAGGCGGAAATCTTCCATGGCTGAATAGAGGATTTCTTCCACGGAGGGGTGGAGCCGGTGGATTTCGTCGATAAAAAGGATTTCCTTTTCCTGCAGATTTGTGAGAATAGCGGAGAGATCGCCTGGTTTTTCTATAACCGGCCCGGAAGTGGGTTTAATGCCCACCCCCATTTCCTTGGCAATCAAAAAAGCCAGGCTGGTTTTACCCAATCCCGGCGGACCGTAAAGCAGAACGTGGTCCAAATGCTCGTTGCGTTTGCGGGCGGCCTGTATGAAAATTTTCAAGTTGTTTTTTATGGAGTCCTGTCCGGTGAACTCCGTGAAGTTTTTAGGCCGCAGGCTGTCTTCGAACTGCAGATCCTCCCGGTTCCGCACCGGGTTTAAAATGGTTTCAAGACTGTTTTTCTTCATTTTGTATTGTTGTGTCCTGTATCATTCAGCCGTTCCTATCATCACATAACCTGAATCATTCATAAAAAAATTGCGATGTTTTTGCAATCCTTTTTTATCAGCGATTAACATGATTTTTATTGAAAGTTCAAATAGAAAGTTTTTCATTTTCATGTTTTCATTTTAATCGCAATTTTTTTACCCTTCGGGCGGGCCGACTCTCACCGCATCTGCTTTGTTGCAGGGCATTCGCAGTGAAGTGACGACCTTTCATTAATTTAATGTCATCCTGAGCGGAGCGAAGGATCCCGGACTGCTTCTAATTGGCAACCCGATATCCATATGGCCTGACGAAAGCACTCACAGATCCCTCGTCGCTCCGCTCCTCGGGACGACATTGAATTAAAGAATTGTCGTCATCTGCGGCAATCTCGACCCGTGAATAATTCAGGATAACTTATTTTTCAATACAAGTGAATCCCTTTCTGTTGTCCGGGAACAGGCCGGGTTTACAGTCTGGCGAGGCGCCGGAGACTCTCTCTTAAAAGCTGGTCAAAATCAGTTTTAACGCCCAGGTCCTTGATGGCGCCGTCGCAAATCTTCTCGATTTCTTTTCTTTTGAATCCCATATTCACCAGGGCGGATATCAAGTCTTCCCGGTTTTGATGGGGAGGGCTTTCCAGGATATCCACTCCCAGTTTTTCCTGCAGCTCAAGGGCGATGCGCATGGCGGTTTTTTTCCCGATTCCCGGTATCAAAGACATGCGGGAAACATCACTGCTGCGGATAGCCTGTTCCAGGTCGGAAACACCGATGCCGGATAAAATATTGAGGGCGATTTTCGGGCCGATGCCCGAGATGCCGATCAGCTTTAAAAACAAGTCCCGTTCCTGGCAGGTGGAAAATCCGAACAGAGACAGACTGCTGTCGGTTACGTGGGTGTGAATATACAGTTCAGCTTTCTCTCCGGCTTCCCCCAGATGAAGATAAGTGGAAAGAGGAATGCCGGCCCGGTATCCCACACCCTGGACATCCAGAACCACTCCCCCCGCTTTTTTTTCAATGATGGTGCCTTTCAAATAGGAAATCATGTCTATTTATTCCGATTGTGAATTTTCTGCTGGAAAATCCGGCAGTTCATATGGCAAAAGGCCGCAGCCAGGGCATCCGATGCGTCCTCCGGGATATTTTTTTCTTCAAGGCGAAAAAGATCTGTGACCATATTTTTAACTTGATTTTTATCCGCCTGACCGTATCCTGTCACGGCTTTTTTGATTTCCAGGGCGGAATATTCAAAAACCGGGCATTTATTTGAGGATAAGGCCACCAGCACCGCTCCCCGGACCTGGCCGAGTATAATGGCGGTTTTCACGTTACCGGCGTAAAACAAGTTTTCGATAGCCGATTCATCCGGGGCGAAGGTATGCATCAAAGCATCGATTTTATTCTTTATCCATGTGATCCGTTCCGGAAAGGGAAGGCGGGGGGAAGGACAAATGACTCCGTGCTGCAAAGCTGAATATTCTTTATGGTCGAAATCGATAATTCCATAACCGGTGGATTTCAGGCTGGGATCGATTCCGAGTATCCTCATTTCAGTTCGGCCTGGAACCATAACCGCGATTAAGCGGAATATTGTTCAATTTCTTCTTCGTCTATATCGAAATTGGCCCAGACATTTTGGACGTCATCATGATCTTGCAGATCATCCATCAAGCGCAGGCATTGTTGAGCCTCTTTTCCTTCGAGTTTGACATAGTTTTTGGGGAGATAACCCACGCTGGATGTTTCCATGGGAATCTCATGTTCCCGGATGGCGTTGTCCACAGCTTCGAAGTTTTCCGGAGTGGAGAATATTTCCCAATTGTTATCATCCGATTTCATATCTTCGGCACCGGCGTCCACCGCTATGTCCATTAATTTTTCTTCATCTGCTTGGGATTTGCTCACCACGATATATCCTTTGCGGTCGAACATCCAGGCCACACAGCCGGATTCCCCCATGTTGCCTCCATTTTTAGAAAAGATATGGCGAAGTTCGGAGATGGTCCGGTTTTTATTGTCGGTTAATGTTTGGACGAAAACAGCCACTCCTCCGGGGCCATAGCCTTCATAGCTGATTTCTTCATAACTGACTCCTTCCAGCTGTCCGGTCCCTTTTTTTACAGCCCGTTCGATATTGTCATTGGGCATATTTACCGCTTTGGCATCGGAGATGGCTTTGCGCAAACGGGGATTGGTTTCCGGGTCGCCGCCACCCAACCTGGCGGCCACAGAGATTTCACGGATAATTTGGGTGAATATTTTCCCGCGTTTGGCATCCTGTGCGGCCTTTTTATGCTTGATGGAATGCCATTTTGAATGTCCTGACATATTCACTCCTTACATGGTGTCGACTTGAATTATTTAATAACCTGCGGCCCCGCCCCCCCCCGCTTGTTTCTTATAAAAAAACCGGATACTTTGCATCATCAGCTTGTCAAAATTTTAGCACAATCTGCAAATTAATAAAAGGCGGCCAAAGCCGGTGTATGATTGCGGCAAAATATGTATAATATTCAGTGAGATCCGGCCCGCCCGGAATGAGGTTGTTACGGCTTTATGGAATTCAGGTGTGGCTGAAGCGACCTTGAAGATTTAGCCTTCTGAGGGCTGTGTTTGAGGGCACCCGGCGAAGCCGGGCTGCGAGCATGTTTGACCCACGGACGGGGGGAGTTGCGCAGCAGCCGAAAACACAGGGCGAATAATGGCGTTAAAAATCTGAAGGGAGCACAAGCCATACCTGAATTCCATATGCCATAAGGAAATGATTTTCTAAGGTATAGGTCAGGTTAAAGAAGCGGCTGTTATGATAATCGGTTACTTGGGGTTGGAGATATATTTGCCTGGATCCCACTCCTTAAAGGAAAAAAGAAAACAGCTCAACAAATTCCGGGACCGGTTGAAATCAAAATATAATGTTTCCTTTGCCGAGATCGATTTTCAGGATAAATGGCAGAGATCCAAATTAGGCATCATCACCATAAACAGCCGAAAGCATGTGGTTGAAAATATTCTTCATCAAATCATCAGGGAAGCTGAAGAAAAAATCGATGGAGAAATTCTCAATAAAGACATCGATTTTTTTTAACCCGCTCAAAGACCGGATTGCCTCTGATGCCGGCCGCGGAATTTTCAGCCGGAATAATAGAAGGTCAGGTTGCCATGAACAACAATAAATCTCGCCGCCAAAAAAAGGTTCAAAGTCTGCTGCAGGATGTTCTCAGCCGCACTTTGCTGGAATCATCCATCGGGGGGCCGTCAACAATGATCAGCATAACCGGTATCGAGATGACCAGGGATTTGCGCATCGCTTATATCTACCTCAGTGTCTTCGGAACAACTGATGAAAAAGGAGTTGTAGAGGATCTGAACCAAAAAAAAGGGTATTTTCGAAAAGCTATTGCCTCTCAAACGAAATTAAAGTATAATCCGATGCTAATTTTCAATCTGGACCCGAGATTCGAGCAAAAAGAACGAATTGAAAAAATTTTAAAAGACATCAAAAATAATGAGCGATGAGCCTCTAAATTTAATCGCCCGGAAAATAAAGGACAGTCAAAAAATCGGTGTGGTTTCGCATCTGCGTCCGGATGGGGATTCCATATGCACCAGTTTGGCTTTGTATCTGATGGGCCGGCAGTTAAATAAAGATATTTCAGTATACATAAGAGATAAAATTCCCATCCCATTCAATAATTTTCCGGATATCGATCTCATCCAAATCGCACCCATTCCAAAAAATTCCTATGATTTGATCATTCTCCTTGAGTGCGCGAGTGTTTCCCGGTCGGGCCAGGAAGGTCTTGATGATTATTTTAAAATTAATATTGATCATCACCATTCCAATGATTATTACGCGGATATCAACTGGGTTAACCCTGATGCCGCAGCTGTTGCCTGCATGATTTATAAGCTCGGGATGAAATTAAACATTCATTTCACAAAGCGGATAGCCACCCAGTTGTACAGCGCCGTTGTCTCAGATACCGGCTCTTTTCAATTCTCTAATACTCAGGCTGGTGCCTTTAAAATTTGCTATGCGCTGGTTCGGCACGGTGCTGTGCCTATCGAAGTTTCCGATATGCTTTTTAATAACAATCCTCCTGAAAAGATTAAGCTGTTGGGCAAAGTTCTTTCCACCCTCCGCCTGAACCGGGAGGGGAATCTTGCGGTGATCACTATGCTTCAGGAACATCTGCGTTCACTGAACTTAACACAAATCGATACAGAAGATATCACGACTTGTGCCCGCTCTATAACAAAAGTCAAAGTGGTGCTTTTCTTTAAAGAAATGGAGCGGAACACCTACCGGGTCAGCGTCCGGTCTAAAGGACATGTGAATTCTGCTGAAATCGCTGAACGCTTCGGAGGCGGAGGCCACCAGCATGCCGCTGGTTTTACGGTTAAAGGGCTTTACTCAAAACTCATCAATCAGGTTCCGGAAACTGTCAGCGAAATGCTTAAGTGAAAATTGGATAGCGTATCATGTGAACCCCGTCGCAAAATGGATGGAATAATACCTGTCAATAAACCAAAAGACGTCACGTCCCATGATGTGGTTCAGGAAATCAGAGTTATCATTCATAACCAAAAGACCGGTCATTTCGGAACCTTGGATCCAATGGCCACCGGTCTTTTGCTGATTGCCGTCGGAAATGCGACCAGGCTGTTTCCTTTCTTTTCCAAAATGGAAAAAGTTTATTCAGGCCGAATAAGATTAGGCATATCAACTGATACTTACGATTCAACCGGACAGCCTTCCGGTGAAGAGACTTGTTCTTTTCCTGATGAAAAAAATCTCTTGCAGGCCATGCGGAGTTTTGAAGGGCGGATTTCGCAGACAGCACCTCCCTACTCCGCAAAAAAACACAAAGGCAAACCGCTATACACATTCGCCCGAAAAAACAAGGAAATTCATATCAAACCTCATCTTGTTGAAGTAAAATATTTTCGGCTTTCCGCATACATCCCCCCCGAACTTCGATTTGAAGTCCTCTGCACATCCGGGACCTATATACGTTCTTTGGCCCATGATCTTGGCTTAAAAATAGGATGCGGCGCTCATTTATCAGAACTCATCCGGCTCCGGATCGGTTCTTATGACCTGAATGACGCTTTGACCTTAGAAGAAATCAGAACTCATATAAAAAATCAACACATCCGGAATTTTCTTATTCCCATGGAATCCCTTTTATCCCATTTTCCTAAAATCATTTTATCCGAAGCCGGCCGGAAACGGGCCCAATCCGGCAGTGTGATTCAGCCTGGGCATGTACTGGATATTCAGATGAATCAAAAATCCCAGAAACTGATCCAGGCCCACCCAAATGACAGCCGGATCAACCGTCTGTTCAGCCCGGACGGAAAACTGATCGCTTTTGCCAGGATAGATCCTGAAAAAGGCGGTTTGCATCCCTTTTTGGTGATAGATGCCAACAATTAATCAAACGAGAAAGAGGAGGCGAGATGGTCAGTAAAGAGTTGTTCTCATCCCGTTGGGGTATTATATTTGCCGGTTTGGGTATGGCTGTGGGGACCGGCAATTTGTGGAGATTCCCCCGAATCGCCGCTCAATATGGGAGCGGCGCCTTTATAATCGCCTGGATTCTCTTTTTGTTTCTTTGGGCGATCCCGCTTTTAGTCATTGAACTGTCAATCGGCAAAAAAACACGCCGGGGCGTTATCGGCTCCTTCATGGATATGGCAGGGAAAAATTTTGCCTGGATGGGCACTTTTGTCGCTTTTGTGACAGCGGCGATCACATTCTATTACACTGTCGTCACCGGCTGGTGTATCAAATATCTTTATGCAACCGTTTTCCAGGGGCTTATTCATAAAAAACCCCTCGGATTTTGGCGCAGCTTCACATCTTCCTGGGAACCGGTGGGGTTTCACTTTATAGCCATCTTTGTTGGGTGCGCGATCATTTATTTCGGTGTCGTCAAAGGCATAGAAAGGGCGAACAAAATTTTAATTCCGTCGCTTTTTCTTCTGATGATTGTGGCATCCATACGGGCACTGACACTCCCCGGGGCTTTCCAGGGACTGAATTTTCTTTTTTCTCCGAATCTTTCTGAACTCGGCAACCATGAAATCTGGCTACAAGCCCTGAGCCAGGCGGCATGGTCGACTGGAGCCGGATGGGGACTGATCCTTACGTATGCCGTGTATTCCCACAGGAAACAAAATCCTCTTCTCACATCAGCCACTTTAGGGTTCGGCGACTATTTTGTTTCGCTGCTGGCCGCCGTCACCATTATTCCCACGGTTTTTTCATTTTTCCATGGCCAAAATATGGCCCAGGAAAGAGTTTTGGAAGTTATGCAGACAGATAACCAGGGCTTGACTTTCATTTGGATCCCGAGTCTGTTTTCCAAGATTCCCTCCGGCAGCATTTTTCTGGCAATGTTTTTCCTGGCGCTCTGCTTTGCTGCATTTTCTTCTCTTATCGCGCAGCTGGAGCTGATCAGCCGGATATTCATGGATGCCGGCTTATCCCGGAAAAAAGCTGTCACCGTGGTTGGAACCGGTTGTTTTTTCTTGGGATTGCCGTCCGCACTCAGCCTGGGTTTTTTTAATAACCAGGATTTCGTATGGGGGCTGGGTCTGATGGTCAGTGGATTTTTCTTTATTTTCCTGGTTCTCAAGACAGGCCCCAGAAAATTCCGTCAGGAGATCATTTCCAACGCGGATGTCAGTGTGAAGTTGGGAAAAGCTTTTGATTTTTTAGTGAAATTTCTTCTTCCGGCCCAATTGTTGGCTATGCTGGGATGGTGGTTTTATGAGAGTTATAAACAAGACCCGCATAACTGGTTCAATCCTTTTGCACAAGGAACCTTGGGAACGGTTTTGTTTCAATGGATAGTGGCGCTGGCCGTCTTTTTCTTATTCAATAAATATATTGCGGGGAGATTGACCAAAAATGAAACTTGATGCTTTCATTTTCATGATTGTCATTTTCGGGTTCTGTCTGGGCGGCTTTATCTACACATTGATTCTGTCCGCCCGGCAAAAATAAAACGTTTTATTGTTTTATTCTTAAATCCAACTTATTGAATTTTCCAAGGGATAAGTCTTGAATTTACAAGCCAGGTGTAGTACTTTAGTTGAGTTATGAGACTGAATAAAAATGAAATTGATCACATTGCGTTTGCGATAGTCAGGAATCTGTTAAAAGATAATAAAATTAGCGCAAAAGAAAAAAAGCAAGTTGTTGAGGATGTCAAAAAAATCATAACGGAAGAATTTCTCAATGAAGAAAAACTCGATCAGGAAGTCAGGGAAATTCTCAATCAATACCGGGACAAAATCCGGAAAGAAAATATCGAGTATCAAACCATGTTTCGAATGATAAAAACCAAGCTGGCCAAAGAAAAGGACATTGTGTTATGAGTATTCGCTTATCCAGGGAAAAAATCAATTATCTTTCCCGGAAAATCATGGAATCTTTATTCAGGGATGAGCACATAGATTTCCTGGATGAACCCAACGAAATCCGGCTTTCCATTGTTCACAGCGTGGAAGAAGAATTAAAAACTTTTGAACGTCTGGAGAGAAAGGCCGAAAAGAAAATCGAATCGCAAAAAAAATCCATAAAAGAGGGAAGCCGGGAATGGGAAATTCTCTTCCGTAAATACTATAATGACGAAGTCGCGAAACTCGGAAAGTTTTTCTGAAACCTGCCTGAGTTCAATTGAAGTAACAGAAAGAGTCCGCTATTCTGAAACAGATCAAATGGGCGTGGCTCATAACAAAAATTATTTCGAATGGTTTGAAATCGGCCGGACGGAATTCTGCCGGGAAAAAAAAATCCCTTATAAATCCATTGAAGAGCAGGGTATTTACCTTGTGGTGGTTGAATCTTTTTGTCAGTACAAGAAACCGCTCCGCTATGATGAACGGATTGTCATTCAGGTCAAGCTGGGTGAGGCCTCACCGAAAAAAATTGTTTTCGAATATGTTATCTTCTCCTCTGATAAAAACCGGTTGGCGGCACAAGGGAGGAGCGTTCATGTTCCGACGAATTCCAAAGCCCGGGTGATTCCCCTTCCGGAAGGGATCCTGCAAAAACTGTTAACCTGAGGACCTATACTTTAGAAAATGGTTTCCTTGCCGCCATAGGAACGGGAGATGGATCGCCGCAACTCCGGCATCTGCGGCAATCCCGGCGTGTTCATCATTCAGGCAAAATAATCCGGGTCAGGATATATAACCTTTTATGTTCAAATAATCCTTTAATGCGTCTTTCCAATGCCGCATGGGGGGGATGCCCATTTGTGCGGCTCTGCGGTTCTCCAGAACCGAATATTCCGGCCGTCTTGCCTCCGAAGGGTATGCCGCTGAAGACACGGCTTCCACCTCAGGATTCAATCCGGTTTGAGCGAAAATTTCCTGCGCGAATCTGAACCAGGTGCACTCTCCTTCATTGGTGAGATGAAACAGTCCTTGTCCGCCTTTCGCCATAACATCTTTAACCCGCCCCGCCAAATCACCGGTGTGAGTGGGTGTGACCCATTGGTCATTTACGATTTTTATTTTACGGGATTTCTTGGCGAGGGAGATCATGGTGTCAACAAAATTATATCCTTTTCCCCAGCACCCGGCCCAGCCGTAAAGTCCGCTGGTGCGGATAAGAATGTTATCTTTTTGCGCATTAAGGGTAAAATATTCACCACATAATTTAGACACACCGTAGACATTCAAAGGATTGGGAGAATCAGATTCTGTATAAGGAGAAGACTTCCGCCCGTCAAAAACATAATCTGTACTGAAATGAACCAGAACAGAGTCCGAATCAAGGCACCATTGGGCCAGGTTTCGGACAGCATAGCCGTTCAATTCAAAAGCCGCCGGCATGTTGTTTTCACATTCATCCACTTTATTGAAAGCGGCGGTGTTGATCACAACATCCGGCCGGGCCGATTTTATCTGCTTTTCAGCGTCTCCGGTCCGCGTCAAATCAAAATCAGGATAATAAAGGGGAATCAGTCTTTTTTCTCCGAAAACCCGCTTTAAATCGGATCCCAGCTGTCCGTCCGCTCCGATTAAAACTATCTTCAGATCCTCCCCCGCCAAATCTCGCACCATGTTCATGATCAATACATAAAAAAAAGGCCAGGGAGTCTTTATAACCCCCTGGCCTGATTTTGTGTTTCAGGTTAAAAAATCATCCGGAAACCGAGCATCAGTTTATGATGATCGGAGAAACTCCTTCCTTCTCCAATAGGAGCCCGAACTTCAAAGAAAACTGAACCGGCGAGAGTGAAGTTTTCTATAACATTCACCCCCACATTACCAATCAATTCGGCATCAGAATTCCGGTTTTCCTTCACTTTGGTAGAGAAACCGGCGCCTCCGCCGAAATAGGCGGGTCCGGCATGCAGATTCAAGAGCATTTGCGCTTGGAAAATGGACTTCCACACATCCGAATTGGCGACAGAAAGTCCGCCGCCGCCGGTCATTAAGATATCAAGAGTGTCGGGAATGATCTCATAGACAAATCCCAGCCGGGCGGTGAGATAATTGCCGTGGCTGCCGCGGGCTAATTGCCAGCCGCCTTCACCGACGAAATGAAATCTTCTTTGAGTGACTTCCAATTCAATGCTGGCCGGTTCGGACACGGCACCGAAATCATCAGTCACCACGGCTGTAACCATGTAAATACCGGGTTTGTCAAAGACTTTTTCCCACGTGAACGGTTTGGTTGAATCGGAATATGTATCAACAACATTTCCCGCCTCATCCGCGATTCTAAAATCGGCTTTGACCACTTCCCCGTCCGGGTCATAAGAGTTGCTGGCATCAAACGTGATGGGCCGTCCCACGTAATCCTCACAAGGAAGACATGACGACCACAGCTTGCAGACAGGGGGGAAATTGATGTAAACCTTGGCTTCGCAAGGATCCGTTGAAGCTAGACCTTCGGCGTTGATCGCTTTTCCTTTTAAAGTGTATTCGCCGGGTGTTTCAAAACTGGTCTGCCACTTTGGTGAATCCGGAGTAAGGGACTTGGTGGTGATTTGATTTCCTTCCGGACCGATAACAGCGACTTCCATGGATTCCGCATGTTGAGAACCGCTCATATCCACCATAACGGGGTCATTGATATTCGCCTTGTTGGGATCAACCCGGATATCGCACACAGCCGGAGGAATAACTTCTTCCACTTTAAGTAAGGCGATATTTCCGCAGGCGCGGGGGATGAAAAGGTGGTAATGCTTGAAGTCTTTTTCGACGGTAAATAAAAAGATAGGAATGGCTTGGCTGCCTGCCCACTCCAAATCTTCAACCACTTTTATTTTTCCTTGAGAACGGAAAAGCATAAATTCCATATGATCGCCGACATTGAGCATGCCTTCTTCAAAATTTGATTCTCTTAATTGATCCAAAAACGCCAAATAGATATCACCATAACCAGCTGTATCCAGCCCGTATTTGATGTCAGCGGCATACCGGTCTACCAATATCCGCATAACCTCTGAAGAAGGGATTTCAGCTTTGCATTGGACTAAAGGATAACGACCGATTTCTTTCAATTGCTTGGTTTGGGTAAAAGCGTTTGACGCAAAAAGCATTAAAACACATACGCCTATGGCTATACCTTTCTTATTATTCATTTTTCCTCCTTTATGAACTCGCATGATTTTTTATCGTCCCTTATTAAATTTTGTGCCATCTTTATGTATTTGTCAAGGAAAAAGACTTAAAATTAGCGGGCTTTATACCGGCTTGGTATTTGTTGACAAAAACAATCCACAATTGGAATGATTTTACCTGAGTCATGAGGATTCGCAGCCAAGGCCTTCCGATACAGGTGAGCGTCTTTGCTGTTGATTTTCGCCATATCCTGAAATAGCTTGATCCCTGATTCAATATCGATTTCAGGATGGGCTTGTATTCCCCAGACCGGAGAATTTTCATAACGGAAGACGTGAACCCGGCAGGACGGAGTCGAAGCCAGAATGCGGAATCTGCCGTCCAAATTTATGACTTCGTCGAAATGAAGAGTGTATGCCTGAAAACGGCCTTTTTTCCCCAGCATTTCATTATCGGTGTTGATTTGTATGGAGCACCAACCCAATTCAGGCTGGGGGGATCTTTGCACATGAGCTGGTCCGGTTAATGCCAGGGCCAGAACCTGATGGCCGTAACAGCTTCCCAGCACAGGATAACCCTTCTCCACAATCTCCCGCACAAATTCGATTTCATCTTCTACCCAATCTTCCCTCTCCATGATGGAAGCTTCAGAGCCGGTCAGGATGAAATGAGTGAATCCTTGTTTCAGGCCGGGAAACTGTTTTTTTTTAGCTTTAAAGCTGCGGCAAGGCCATGGCAAAAAACGGCTCCAGTGCGATACCGGATTGTAAATACGGGCTTGAATTGAATTGTCAATGACAGCAATTTTTTTCATGATGTTTCTGGCTCCTCATTCCCTCAGCTGTGCTTGGCACATGATTGATTCCATAAAAAACGGCTGTATTTTTTCTTTCCCTTCGATATACCAGCCCGCCCGGACCATTTTTTTACCCTTTGGGCGGGCCGGGTCTCACCGCATCTTCCGGCTTGCGGCTCGTCGTAGTGAAATGCCACAACTTCCTCGCCGCAATCCGGAATCTGCAGCAATCCCGGCCCGTGAATAAGCCAGGATAAGGTATAGGTCAGGATATACAAAATTTAATTCAAAATGGCAACTGAAACTTTTCTCTGTATTAAAAAAAACAACCCTTTTTTTTCTTGGAGTTAATCTGGTATAATCCCCATGTTTGAGGAGGTGAGCTGGTGAAGATAAAGACTGAAACCCAACTAAAGGTCACAACTCCCAATGAACCCGGAATTCTAGGCCGGGTATTGGGGACTTTGGCTAATGCGGGAATTAATTTAAAAGCGCTGAACGCGATTTCGAATGACAACAATGGATATTTTCATCTCCTCACATCAGACAATACCAAAGCGGAAAAATGCCTGATAGCTCTGGGTTATGATGTGAAATCCGACTCTGTTCTCACCGTTTTAACGGAAGACCGGATCGGAGCAGGCGCAGAAATTGGGGCGCTGTTGGGCAATGCTGTTTTGGATGTTGAATATTGTTACGGCTCCTCATCCGGCGTGGGCAAAGTGCTCCTTGTTTTCAAGACGAATAACAATAAAAAAGCCATGGACACCCTCTCATGAATCCATCCTTGCTGGGACTCCTTTTATGCCGGTGCTTTGCCTGAGAAAATGGGTCAAAGAGTCTGCTGCGGAGGAAGGGGCAATCCGGGTCTAATCCGGGAATTGATTTTCGAACCGGTATTGCTTTAATAAGCCCAGGAAATGTTTCTTAACCTTCTGAATAAAGATATTTTTGGTGAAATCTTTTCCCCGATTGAATGAATTCCTGGATAATTCTTTTCTCCGTTCTTGGTTTTTGATCAGCCCCAGGGTGAATTCCATCGCTTCTTTCCCGGTGATAAAAAACTGCCCGTTTTGACCGTCTTCAATAATTTCTTTTTGTCCTCCGCCTTTAAAAACAACCGGCACGCAGCCATTCTGCATAGCTTCGACGGTGGTCATGCCGAAGTGCTCTATTCTTTCCGGATGAGACTGATCTAAACCGCTGAAATGCCAGAATATGGCGGCGGACCGATAAAGCTCCGTCAATTTCCCGATAGGCACATTGACCAGCACATCGATATCCCTCTTCCCCAGCGCCGCCATTCTTTTCACTCCATCTAAATACGGATTATCCCGGATACTGCCCCCGGCCAGGACCAGCCGCCAGGATTTCATCTGATCCGGGTGGTTTTGTTTCATCTGCAAGAAAACCCGAACCATTTCCTGCTGCTGCTTGATTCCGCCGGGTTCAAAGCGTGAAACGGATAATATCCAGTTTTTTTTCATTGAAGGGAATGTCAAGGGCTGGGTATCCACCGGAGGATAAATATGAACATGTGGATCCAATTGCCAGCGTTTTCTGATCCATTCCGCTGTGTATTGACTATTAAATATAATATGAGAATAGCTGTCGACATGAAAAAAACGGGACCGTTCCCTTTCCGGGAAATGACAAACGAATTCAGAGGTATTGGCCAAGGGATAAACCATTTCCAGCATACAGTTATTGACGAAAAAATCATAATTTCCGCTTTCCCGACTGATGGCATGAAATGGATTTTCCCCCCTCAGATCGACTTCTCCCGCATCGAAAATTTCTTTTTCAGGGTGCCGGCTTTCAAAATACGGGAGAGGAATGAATTTTGTCCGGCAGCGGCTGAGATCAATATCATACCATTTTTTCAGGGTTTTCAATTCAACAGGCTGATGGCCGATAAATGTTATGTCAAAATCATTCTGCAGGGCATTTGCTATGGTGCATCCGTATTTCTGAGCTCCCCCCACAAAATGAAAAGCGTTATCATAAATTCCCATTCTGGGTTTCCGGGCAGCCAGCGAGGATTCCAGGCGCATAATCAGGTTATAGGCGGATTGCAGGCCAAATCTTTTTTTTATAATGGGGACAGCCTGTTTCAGAACAGTTTCGGCGCTTTCCGGATTTTTCTTTATGGAAATAAAGATTTGCGCATTAAGGTCCTCCCAAATCTTATCCTGCCGGTTTTGGAGGATATCGGAGTTTACAGTTTTTTCCAGATCTAAAAGCAGTCCCTCCAGCTTTTTCATTCCGGCTTCTCTTGATCTTTTTTAGGAAAACGCATCTTTAAAAACTCCTCATAGATGTCTTGCTGTTCCTGTTGTGTTTTTTGTATCTGTTCCTCCAGGCGGTTGAGCCGGTCTTTTACTTTTTGCAAGGTCAGAATAACGGCAAGATTATAGGGAACGGTTTCGCGGACGACTTGATTCTGGCGGTCTATATTATCCCGGAAGTATTTTTGCAGACATAAACTTAAGAAGGGATTTTTAATATTGCGCCAGGCATTGCGGCTGAATTCTATAAGCCGGTCTTTCCATCCCAGTTCCTCCGGCGGTGATATTTTTTTGAGACAACCGGAATTATATTCCAAGTTTTCAAAGCGGGTCCAGATTTCCTTTTCCAGGCCGTCAAAACCCATTTCCCAGATGCCCGCTTCCCTTTCGATGGGATGTCCGGCTAATTCCTCGATGGATAAGGCTGAGTTTCTCTGAGTCTCCAGTTTTCCTTTCCACTCACGCAAATGATCTTTCAATGGATGGACAGGCTGTCTCATTTTTCCCCTCCTTGCGCATGAACCCATTGTATGAATCCGGCGTATTCCCGGCTGCATTTTTCTATGGAGCATTCCTGTTTGACGTACCGGGCGGCTTCTCTTCCCACCGAACTTCGGAAATCATCATCCCGGATCAGAGCCTCCACAAACCGTTTTATCAGCTCTTCTTCATCGATACCGGGAGGGATTTTGATGACGGAATAATCAGGAAACTCCGCATAAGATCCATAATCGCTGACCAGCACCGGCCGGCCGTAGCCCATCATTCTGATTAAAGAACCCGAACTTTCTCCCATGGTGGGGTATCTTAAGTTGATGCAAATATCCGAAGCATATATGAACCCTTCCAGACTGGTCAGATTTAAATGCCCCAGTTTCAGCAGAGGCGGACAAGAATGTGGGCGGCAGTTGTCCAGAATACCTCCCCGGTCCTTTCCGGCAACGGCAAATTTGTATGATAAATTTTTTATCCGGGAAAGCGCCGCCAGAATTTTCTCATATCTTTTATTCCTGTTGATGAATCCGGCTGAAGCAATCAATGTTTCTCCTGGGGCGATCCCCAGTTCAGACCGGATTTTACTCCGGTCGAATGATTTGAGAACATGACCGTGATGGGGAATTTTTTTAACCGGCCTGCTTGTTTTTTGCTCAATTCTCCTCTTAACAAATTCTGAATGGACGATCAAACCTTTGGCGCAGGACAGAATTTCTTCGTTGAGAGGATAGATCAGTGACTCCTCTTTCTCCCAAATAGGATGGGGTTCACGGCGGAGGATGCTTTGGGCGATCTTTTCTCCATCTTTTCCGTAATGTTTGATCAAAAGCCTGCGGTAGGCATCAAAATCCCCGTCGGCATCATATTTTTCCGCGTAAAATCCCTGCAGCACATAGTCATGCAAAACCACGATTCCCGGATTTTTCAATAACGCCCGCCGGATATACGCATGTGCCGTATAATCATTCCCCATATGATAAAGAATTTCATCATAATCGTCCGGGTTGAAAGATTCCTCCTGATAAGGAATAACATCAAATCCACTTAATACATTTTCACGAAAATCAGAAGTGTTTTTATCCACAAAAATATCAATTTCCAAATGTTTGGATAAATCCGGAAGCAGCTCTTCGGAATAGTCCGCCACCCCGGTTTTAACCGGATTGAGGGGTGAAAAATAAGCGATTTTCATTTCATTTCCCCCCAATCAAAGCATCGATCACATGATCCCAGTTGATACCTTTGACTCTCCGGTACCCGGATTCCCCGAAGAGGCGGCATTTGTCCGTATCAAAAAATAAAGATTCCACTTTTTCTGCATCCGCTTTTCCGCCCAAATCAGACAACACGATGCCGCTGACCTCATCTTGAACAAACTCCAGGGGGCCTCCGGAATCATGAGCCGTCACCACCGGTTTTTTAGAGAGAAACCCCTCCAGGGTGACATACCCGTAATCTTCGTCCAAAGGAGCGAAATAGACCATGCGGCAGTTCGCGTAGAGCTTGAGAAGTTCGTCATCCGGAACAAACCCCAAAAAATCAATCCGGTCATGTAAATCTAAATCCGATGCTATTTTTTTCAGCCGGTTCATATCCGGGCCGGTTCCGGCGATCTTTCCTTTGATTCTCCGGTCACACTGCTTGAGGATGCGCAGGAATACATCCACACGTTTGAGTTCATCCAGGCGGCCCACAGACAAAATGAAATCCTGATAGTCTTGACAAAAATAACGTCCGGACAGCGGCGGCGGGTGATAAAGCGGAACGGCGTTTATAGAATTAAATGTCTTCAGCCGCTCAGCGGTGTTCCGGGCGTTGGTGTAAATCCTGGGGTATGACCGGAGAGCCCGGGTGTCCATGTTCACCAGTTTTTTACGGAAACGCATGTCTGTTTTGCTGTGAGGATTGAAGCCGGAATAAGGAGTGTGGAGCAGGTCGTACATTTGGCGGTACTGATGAATCAGCCAAAGAACTTTATTCGGATGCCGGATGAAATAAGAAGGGAACTTTGTGGAAATGACCAAGTCAATTTTTTTCCCGTTGGATTCACTCAGGTCCAGGAGGCTCCATATCTGCATGCTTTTGAGCAATTGCTCCCGGGGATACCATTTATAGGGAATATTTATCAGTTCCACTTCGAATCCTTTCACCCTCAGTTGTTTTACCAAAGAATTCACGTGGGTTTCTGCTCCTCCTGAAAAAAAGGGGACCTGGGCGGCGCACACAGCGATGGTTTTTACAGGGCCGGAGGCGTTTCTTTCGCCGATTCTATTGGAAAGGTTTTTCAGGACTTGTCGAATTCTTTTCTTCTTCATCTCCCCTGCCCTTGCTGGTTTGGGTCTGTTGGCAAATCTGATTTTTCAAGCTTTGGATTTCATGGAGAAATCGCAGATTTATATCTTTTTGGTTATCCAGGACCGGCTGAATAATCAATTCGATTTCGTTTTTTAATTTACTCCTGAAGAAATGAATCATTTTCCGCATTAAAAAACCCCGGTTCGATTGATGAAGATGAAAATGACTTTGATGGATTTTATCACTCATAATACGGAACTGATCCTTTTGCAGCTCCCTGTGAATATCATTGATTTTTTTTAGTATTTGCTGCCGATCCATTTATCCGGCCTCCGCCCCCGGCATGTTCCACGTCCAGGTCAATTTTAGGATTGGAAGAATTATAACCGGCGCGTCAGTTCACTGTCAAATAACGCACCGCCTGTTTTTTTTCAGTTATCACTTGACTTAATGCCTAAGTTCGGTGTAAACGAAACTCTCAGAGAGGGAAACATGTCTGAATTCCGCAGTTACATTCCCGACCAAACCACGGTCAGAGACTTTAGTATTAAGGCTTTGCTCCTGGGGGTTGTTTTCGGCGCAATATTCGGATCCGCTAACGCATACTTGGGTTTAAGGGTGGGATTGACCATCTCAACTGCGATACCATTGGCCGTTATTTCCGTCGCGGTTCTGCGGGTGCTCACGCCTTTGCTGGGAAAAAGTTCTATTCTGGAATGCAATATCGCTCAAACCACCGGTTCAGCCAGTTCATCACTCGCCTCTGGGATCATATTCACTATTCCCGCTCTTTTTCTATGGGGGTTCAGTCCTGACATCCTCAAAATCGGAACTTTGGCTTTGCTGGGCGGTCTGCTGGGCGTTCTGTTTATGATTCCGCTGCGAAAAGCCCTGATTGTCAAAGAACATCAAGTTTTACCTTATCCTGAGGGAACCGCCTCCGCTCAGGTGCTGATTGCCGCCGATGCCGGCGGAGCGAAAGCAAAAAATGTTTTCATGGGATTGGGAATAGGTGTTCTTCTCAAGGGGATGTCCAGCTTTTTCCATCTATGGCCGGAGAAAATAGCGCTGAAAATTCCCGTATTGAATAAAGCCAAGTTGGGCATGGAGCCCACGCCGGCGCTGTTGGGAGTCGGCTTCATTCTGGGACCGAAAATCGCCGCCGTTATGGTGGCTGGAGGAATCATCAGTTGGTTGGGGCTCATCCCTCTCATCGCTTATTTCGGTGAATATCTCTCCTCTCCCCTTTTTCCCGAAACAAGCATGACCATCGCTCAGATGTCCGCGGATGATATATGGAACCGGTATATCCGCTATGTGGGAGCCGGCGCCGTCGCAGTGGCTGGAGTTATCACGGTTTTTAAATCCCTCCCCACCATGTATTCATCCCTGAAAATGGGCATCAAGGATATCACCTTAGGAAAAGATATACTGAAGCCGAAAAAAAAGCGGACCGAAACCGATCTCCCCCCTACCGTGCTGGGAGCCGGGGTTTTCCTAATTGCGGCTGTCATTGTTTTTTCCCCGAAGTTAATCGGAGTGGATTCATCCGCTATGATCAGAGCGATCGCGGTTATTTGCATAGTCTTTTTCACTTTTGTTTTTGTGACGGTTTCCTCACGGATCGTAGGTATGGTGGGGGTTTCATCTAATCCAACGTCCGGTATGACCATCGTCACCCTGCTGGGAACCAGTTTGCTGTTTTACGCACTGGGATGGACTGATATTTTTGGACAAGCGGCCGCTTTGACCATTGGAACGGTTGTCTGTGTGGGATCATCCATCGCAGGAGACATCTCTCAGGATTTGAAGGCGGGTTATATTCTTGGGGCAACCCCTAAAAAGCAGCAGTCTTCCGAGTTGGTGGGCGTTTTGACCTCAGCTTTTGCCGTTGCCGGGTCGGTGTGGCTTCTGGGAAAAACATTCACTTTCGGCTCGGAAGCGCTCCCCGCACCTCAAGCGGTTTTAATGAAAACCGTGATTGAAGGTGTTTTAGGGGGCGACCTGCCGTGGGGCCTGGTCTTCATAGGAGGCTCCTTCGCTGTGGTGGCGGAACTGTTGCGGATCCCTTCTCTACCGCTAGCTGTGGGCATTTATCTCCCTCTCTCGACTATGACACCGATCTATGTGGGGGGACTTTTAAAGCAGTTTGTGGAGCAGAAAGCCGGGAAAAATGAAGTTGCGAGAAAGACTCTTTCGGAAAAAGGAATCCTTTTGAGTTCCGGATTCATTGCCGGAGAAGGCATCGCCGGAGTTCTTATTGCGCTTTACGCCTTTATATCCAAGGCGAAGCCCCGGGGGCTGGGAATCCATTATCCGGGGGATTTGGGCCAATTTATCGCTTTGGCGGTGTTTATAGGGCTTACCGTCTTTCTTTATAATAAATCCAGAAAATGAAACCCGAATGATGAGCGGACCGGGATGACCATTTTTTTATGAATTCATCATGTGTATAATACACCGAGACCTATGAAAATCACTTTTGAATTGCGGCCATGAATAGTTTAATTCTTGCGTCATTGCTTTTGGTGTGGTTGTTTTTCGGCTATAAAATTTACGGGGACATCATCGAAAAAAAGGTTCTCGGGGTGGATAATTCCAGGGTGACACCGTCTCGTGAGCTAAACGACGGAATCGATTATTCTCCGGCAAAAAAGAATTTGCTGTTCGGTCATCACTTTTCCTCCATCGCCGGAGCCGGTCCGATTTTAGGACCGTTGCTGGGAGTGCTTTACTTCGGATGGCTGGGGGCCTTGATATGGGTCGCTGTGGGCAGCGTTTTCATGGGAGCGGTCCATGACTACTCCTCCCTGATGACATCCATCCGCAATAGGGGCACTTCCCTGGCGAATATCTCCCACCAAACCATAAGCCCCCGGACCAAATTGATTTTTTCGATATTCTTATGGTTGACCCTGTCCTTGGTTATCGCTGTATTTGCTGTGGTCGCCTCACAGACTTTTGTTTCCCAACCTGAAATCGTCATCCCCACCTTTGGCTTGATTTTTCTGGCTATGATTTTGGGTTGGCTCATCTACCGGAAGGGCGTCAATGTTCCCGCGGCCACGGTTTTTGTGGTCCTGCTGCTTTTTCTATTGATTTATTTAGGTGAATTGTTTCCCGTTGTCCTGCCGGCAACCTTTCTGGGAATATCCTCGCAGCTGTTTTGGTTTTTTGTTTTGATCATATATAGTTTTTTCGCCTCTTCCCTCCCGGTTTGGTTTTTACTTCAGCCCCGGGATTATATCAGCACCTGGATATTGTTTTTGGGGTTGAGCTTCGGCTATTTGGGCTTGGTTTTAAGTCATCCGGATCTCAATGCGCCGGCCTTTGTTTCATTCACCAGCCAGGAAGGACCTCTCTGGCCTATGTTGTTCGTGATTATCGCATGCGGGGCCATTTCAGGATTTCATTCTGTGGTGGCAGCCGGAACCACCGCCAAGCAGCTTCCCGATGAAAAATCCGGCAAAATTATCGGTTTCGGAGGAATGATCCTGGAAGCCGCCCTGGCTGGACTGGTCATTTTCATCGCCGCCGGCGCTCTTTTTTGGTCTGGGACCGACACAGGCCATCCTTTCCATTTTCAAAGACTGATGACTCCTGAAGGCGGCGGTCCTATTCAGGCGTTCGCCACCGGCTACGGGGTGATCATCGATTCCATCCCGGGTTTCACTTTGGTGATGGGCATGTTTTTCGGAATGGTGATGCTCAATGCTTTTGTGTTGACTTCACTAGATACGGGAACCCGGCTGGGGCGTTTTATTCTTTCCGAACTTCTTGGTGAAAAAGCGAAAATTTTCTCTAACCGGTGGGCGTCTTCGGCTTTTATTCTCTTATTCGCATCGTTCTTAGGCGGAACCGAAAGCTATAAAGCGATCTGGCCGGTTTTCGGGGCCTCCAATCAGCTGGTGGCCGCTTTGGCGCTTATCATCGTGTCCTCGTATCTGGTGTCCCGCAACCGCCCCACAAAATACACCCTGTACCCAGCATATTTTATGTTGATAACCACCCTGGGAGCTTTGTTTTACCAAGGATATCATTTCTTCAGGGCATCCAGTTATATTCTCGCCGGCGTCACCGTTATTCTCATTATTCTGGCACTGGTGATTATATACGAAGCAAGGAATATTCTGTTTAAATGGAAAGGCAAGAAAAAAGGAAGCTTCGTTGACAAGAATGAATCAAATAATTTATAATGTGTTCGAATGTTTTGTTTTATTTTAGGAGGATCAAATGTCTCAAGCAGAACCTAATGTTGTTCCTTTGTGTGATGTGCTGTTGGTATTACTCATCATCTTTATGGTTATTACCCCGATGGTCCAAAAGGGAATCGACATTAAACTTCCCGAGACCACAGCCGACTCCAGTTCTACTCCCAAAGGTTTGATTGTTTTGACCGTTAAAAAGGGCGGAATTGTTGAAATCAATCAAGAAGCCATCGAATTAAACATGTTGCAAAACCGTCTTCGCAATATTTTTGAAGCCCGCCAGAATAAGACCATTTTCATCCGGGCTGACGCCGAGCTTCCCTATAGCGCAGTCATGGAAGTCATTGATATCGCCAAAGGAGTTGGAGTTGAGGAGACCGGTATTATTCCCGAATATTTTACTGAAGATATGTGATTTTCTGAAAACTTCCTGATTATCCATGCCCTTTTCATCAAATAACATGAGGGAGTTCAATAAAAGAAAGGGATGCATAATCTTGGTATTTTTTGTTTTCTCATCGATTGTTCTTTCTGAATTAAAAAAGCCGGAGAAAATGGATGAGGAAACCATCAGGTCCAGCCTGCCCGGCTTCCAAGAGAAATTTCAAAATTATAACCCCAATGACCGGTATATAGAACAACTGCATTCGTTGAAGGATTTTATCCGTATCGAAGTCTTTTTTAGCATTGAATGCTCTGACAGTGCTGATTATATTCCGGTTTTTATGAAAATCCTGGAAACGGCGGACAACCCTTATATAGAAGCGGAATATTTCGGGATTCCAAAAGATAAATCCCAGCGGGAAACGTATTCCCATCAAAAGAACATAACCAAAATCCCCACCTTTATTTCCTTTATTGACAATCAGGAAAAAGGCCGCATTGTCGAAAAACCGATAAACTCATTGGAGCAGGATCTTGCGGACATTTTATCCACCCCTCCCCCGCCGGATTGCGGTGTGGATTACGACTTCTTTATGTACAATTATCATGGCGATTTGGATTTCAACGATCCTGTTTGCTTGGAATGCCACCTGCCGGACTGATTATTTTATCGATCCGATGACCTCCCTGCTGACAACCAGCCGCTGGATATCGTTGGTTCCTTCGTAAATCTGCAGCAGCTTGGCGTCCCGCATAAGTTTTTCCATGGGGTAATCTTTCATATACCCGTAACCACCTAAAATATCCAGAGCGTTGCAGGTGGTGTTCATGGCCACATCCGAACCAAAAAATTTGGCCATACCGGATTCCCTGCCGCAGGGCTTTCCTTGATCAAGCAGCCAGGCCGATCTCCAGACCAAAAACCGGGCGGCGTCGATCTCAGTGGCCATTTGAGCTATTTTAAAGGCAATCTGCTGAAACAGAGCGATGGGTTTGCCGAATTGGACACGGGTCTTGGCATAATCAACGGCATATTCCAGGGCGGCCCGTGCAATACCGACACCTCCGGCTCCGACCGGAGCACGGGTTTGGTCCAGAGTTTTCATGGCTATAATAAATCCCATCCCTTCCTTGGCGATAAGATTCTCTGCAGGAACTTTAACGTCTTCAAAAAACAATTCCGTTGTATTGGAGGCACGATGACCCATCTTGTCTTCTTCCTTGCCGATGGTAATTCCGGGGGTGTCTTTGGTCACGATAAAAGCGCTCATGCCCCGGGCCCTCTTATCCGGTGCCGTTAACGCGAAGACAACAAATAAATCCGCCTTCCCTCCATTGGTGATGAAACATTTGGAGCCGTTGATTACGTATTCCCCCCCGTTTTTTACGGCATGGGTTTTCAAGGATCCGGCATCAGAGCCCGCTTCTCTTTCGGTTAAACAAAAGGCGGCCAACCCATATTTTTTGGTGAAAGGAGTTAAATATTCTTTTTTTTGCTCGTCGCTGCCAAATAATATTATCGGTGTGAACGCCAGGGAGGTCGCCATAATGGTGGTGTACATGCCGGCACATCCGCGAGCCAGCTCCTCACTTATAATGACAGTGTCCAAATGGCTGAGCCCGCCTCCACCGTATTCTTCCGGGATTTCCCCGGAAATAAAGCCCACATCAAAGGCTTTTTTATATATATTCTCGGGGAATTCATCGCCTTTATCATATTTGGCTGCATTCGGCCTCATTTCATTTTCGGCAAAATCTTTGGCTGTCTGCTGAAGCGCTTTCTGTTCTTCGGTCAAACTGAAATCAATCACTTAATTCCTCCTTAATCAAAAAATGCTTTCTTAGATAATATTATGTACCGGAGTTCAGGTCAAGTTAGTTTTGCGCCTGTTGATACGGACCTATACCATAACCTGGCGAATTACTTTGAAAATCGAATCCTCGTGGCCATGTGAGCGGGTGATGGATCGCCGCCACGCGGATGTCCCCAGCGAGGACATCCGCTCCGATTCCGGCTTCGCTCTCCGGGACGACATGCCGCTTTGTCATTGCGAGGCTTGCGCCAGCAAGCCGTGGCAATCCCTTCCTGCCTCGTGAAAGCGGAACCCACCGCCCATACGAGGCAGTCAGGGATTCCGAGGCACGGCGTGCCTCGGAATGACAGGCTCAAAAGTGCTCGGGTCCGGGAATGACATTGGGTTCATTTTCATGATTCGCGGTGTATTATACACATGATGAACTCATATAAGAACCGTCACCTCCCTGGTAACACTCGCACAGCGAGCCGACTAAAAAGACCGAATAGACTGAGAAGATTTAGATAGACCCAGATGGACCAGATAGACTAAAAGAACGCAACAAACGCAATAAACGCAACGAAGATCATTGTCATGGTTCGCGGTGTGTTATGCTCATGATGAATTCATAAAAAGATTTCCAAGGCAAAGCGGGGGAACCGGGAAACAAATCGCTGGAGAAAGCCGGGTCAGATTAACCGGATTTCTTCCCTGCACAGATAAAAAGAGGGGTGAGAAACAGAGAAGACATCCTCCAATACGGCCTGGGGCCGTATCCCGTGCCCGGCTTGAAAAGAATAGGTGAGAATAATCCTGTTCCTGCTGGAGTTCTTTTCAATTTTATCAAGCATGGCTTGATCCTTCTGATTATGGTACCTGCGGATGAGTTCCATCATTTCTGATATGCTGCTGTTTGCTGTTTTTTGCAAAGCGGCCTGAACGGGATCCGTGTTGAGATCAATAGAATAAACTAATTTCCTGATCGATTTAGTCAGGGACGGTTCCCCGGATGAAATTTTTTGCACGGATAAAAACCGGATGCCTTCAGGAAAAAACCGGTTGACTGTTTTTTCCGAATGCTCCGGCAGAACAAAATGGGACTTGAATTCAAAAACCTCCTTTTTCCCTTCCATTCCCAGAGGAAGCGCGGGGGGGAACGACAATTGCATTTTAGGATGAAAACCGCCGGTGAAGACGGGTTTTATTCCAGCCCGGCGCAAACCCCTCTGAAGGATTGAACTCAAATCGATATGAGAAAAATAACGGGCACCGGCTGTCTTCTGATACCACGAGCGGTAACGGTGAACCGGGTTTTGATCTTTTTTTCCCAAAGGGGGCCAAACCATTTTGGAGGGCTCGGGAGCTTTTGTTTCAGGCCGGCTGAAGGAAGGGAATGAGCACCCCCGGCACTGAGAACAAATCCTGTCCGAACATTTCGGTGTCGGGACGGCTTTACGGGAGCACTCCCACTCTTCAGCCAGATGTGATTTTTTTATCCCGGTATCAATGTGATCCCAAGGCAGGACGGCGCTTTGGTCTATACAGGATAAATAATCCTGCATATCCATGCCTTCAAGATGAAAAGCTTCCTTCCATAACGAAAAGTCAAAACAGTCACCCCAGCCGTCGAATCGGGCGCCGTTTTCCCAGGCCCGCCGCAGGACAGAGGTTAACCTTCGATCTCCGCGGGAAAAAACCGCTTCCAGAATGGAGCTTTTGATGGAATGGTCTTTAAATTGAATAAATTTATATTTTTTCAGCCTGGATTTAATAAACCGGTGTTTTTTCGCAAGTGATTTCTCGGGTTCCATCCGGTCCCACTGGAAGGGAGTGTGCGGCTTGGGAATAAATGAAGAAACACTTAAATTAATTTGAGGAGGTTTGTTCAATTCTTTATAACCTAACCTGACAATTTCCTGAACTGTCTCTATGATTCCTTCGATATCCTTTTCAGTTTCAGTCGGCAACCCCACCATGAAATAAAGTTTTATTTTTCGCCATCCCGAGGAAAATGCATTTGTAACCGCCTGCCGGATTTCATTTTCAGTTATATCCTTATTAATGACTTTACGGAGTCGTTCCGTCCCCGCTTCCGGAACCAGGGTGATTCCGGTCTTCCTCACCCGTAATATATTTTCAGCGATTTCCGTTGTGAGCATCCCGGGACGCAAAGCAGACAAGGAAAGAGATACTTTTTCCGGACTCAATTCCCGCATCAGATCTTCAATAACCTCGCTTAAGCGGGGATAATCGCCTACCGATAAAGCCGCCAAAGACGCGTCCTCAAATCCTGTTGACCGGACACTGCCCAAAACAATGGCGCTGATATCATCCGGATTTTTCCAGCGGGTGGGGAAATAAATTTGTCTCGCCTGGCAAAAGCGGCAATTCTGGGGGCAGCCTCTTCCCGCCTCCACTGAAACACGGTTGAATATCGTGCCTATGTTTGGGACGATAATATCTTGGGGAAAATCCTTTTTTTTGAGCGACTCCAGCACCCGTTTCTTAATCCGGACGGGAGCTTGATCCTGAGGGGTGACGGTCATTTTCCAAGAGTTTTCAGGCTGGCTGGGGGTGTACATTGACGGCACATAAACTCCGGGAATCGAAAGCCAATCCTTCACTCTCTCTTTTCGGTCTTTTATTTTTGAATATCTGTATTTTTCAATGATTTCGGGAAACACTTCTTCTCCATCTCCGATAACCAAGGCGTCGAAGATATCCGCCACCGGCTCAGGGTTAAAAGCGGCCGGCCCGCCGGCGATAACCAAAGGATGGTCAGGTGTCCTGTCTCTTGATAACAGAGGAATGCCTCCGCTGTTCAATATGGTCAGGATATTGCTGTTGTTGAGTTCATATAAGAGGGAAAACCCGATGATGTCGAAATGGTGAAGAGGAATCTTGTTTTCCAGAGAATATAAGAATATTCCGTTATCCCTCAGCTTTTCTTCAAAATCCATCCAGGGGGCGAAGACCCGCTCCGCCGCCACTCCGGGAATTTTATTCAGAATGTGGTAGAGAATTTTTTGTCCGAGATGAGACATTCCCACTTCATAGACATCCGGGAAGGCCAGGGCAATTTTGACATCCACGTCAGCGGGGTCTTTTTTGATCTGGTTCCATTCCCCGCCGATATAGCGTCCGGGTTTTTGAACCTCTTTAAGAATGCCATGCCATTTTTGTTCGATATTCATTTTCATCGTTCGCGGTGTTCTTGTCCTCATGATGAATTCATAAAGAAACGGCGAGGAAAAATATTTGTCTCAAATGTTGACAAACCTCCTCATTTTGACATTGACAACCAACGCAACCGCGATGAAATTACTCCACAGCGAAGACCCGCCGTAACTATAAAACGGCAACGGAATTCCAGCCACGGGAAGCAGCCCCGCCGCCATAGAAAGATTGATCAAAAATTGACAGCTGAGCATAACCCCCACAATAAAGATGATATACATTCCCGCCCGGTCCCGTGATTTGGCCACAGAACGGAAAATTCTTGAGATCATAAGGTAATAAACAAAGATAACCACAGTGATACCGAGAAATCCAAATTCTTCTCCGGCAACAGAAATGACGAAATCCGTGTGGCGGGCGGGAAGAAATCTCAATTGACTCTGGGTTCCTTCTTTGTAACCCTTTCCGAACAGTCCTCCCGAACCTATCGCAATCCGGGATTGCATAATATGGTACCCTGCGCCAAGGGGGTCCTTTTCCGGTTCAAGCAGGGTCCGGATGCGGTCCTTCTGGTAATCTTTGAGGAAAAAACTCCATCCCCCCACCGCTGAAACCATTCCCAACATGAGCAATATGATAATTATTTTGCGGTTGGAGCCGGCAAGAATCATGGCTCCCAAAAAGAGAGGGACGAAGCTTAAAGCCGTGCCTAAATCCGGCTGGAGGGAGACAAGCACACCGGGGACGGCGACAACACCTCCGCTAATCAATGCCATATTGAAAGATAAAACAGGTTTTTTATATTCTTTGAATAGATAAGCCAGCACAAGAATAAGAATTATATTGGTCAGTAAAGACGGCTGTATTTGCATAAATTGAAGCCGTATCCATCTTTTTGTTCCTGCTGTCAGCTGGCCGAAAGCCAAAATCAAAATGAGTGATCCCACAGCCGCAGCATAAAAATACAGAGAATATTCCACTAAATGATTGTAATCGATGGATAAAATGATCAAAAAAATCAGCAGTCCTGTTAAAATCCAAACGATTTGACGGAACGCATAATTGCCTGACAAGTGATGGGAACTGCCTTCGATGAGGATCACCCCCAGCAAAGAATTCAAAAGCATGAGGGCGATTAAGGCCCAGTCGATATTTTTTATATGACTCCGGTTAATCATATTTTTCCTGAAAGCATTTGAATAATTTTCCGGCTATAGGAGCGGCGGTGGCCCCTCCCGAGCCGCCATATTCCACAATCACCGTGACAACCACCTTGGCATCATCCCGGGGGGCAAATCCGGAAAACCATGAATGCGTCCGGGTGAGTTTTATATTCTCCCCCAGCTTTTCCGCGGCTTCCAAGCCGATGACCTGGGTTGACCCGGTTTTGCCGCACACTTCAAAATTTTTCACTCCCGCCGCCGCTGCGGTTCCGCCCCTGTTTGCGGATCGCCACATTCCCGCAATAACGCTTTCAAAATGGCCGGCAGGAATATCCATTCTTTCAGAATCACTGTCTGGAACGGCCCGGTCCTCATTTCCAGGCTCCGGCATCAGCATTAAGGGAACGACCTGCCGCCCCCGGTTGGAAATGGCAGCTGTCACTTTGGCCATTTGAAGAGGAGTGACCAGAAAAGGCCCTTGCCCTATGGAGATGGAAATGGTTTCTCCAGGATACCAGGGCTCATTCCGCACCCTTCTTTTCCAATCCGAATCCGGAACCAGGCCTGATATTTCCTGGGGAAGATCAATTCCGGTCAAGGCTCCCAAACCGAAATCCCGGGAATAGTCGGCGATATTTTGTATTCCCAATTTTTTTCCTAGATTATAAAAATAGATGTTGCATGAATATTTAATGGCCTCGGTCAAATCCAAAGCCCCATGCCCTGGGGCATACCAACAGGAAAAGGGATGGCCGTAAATCACCGTTGCGCCTCCGCAATGAAAGCGCGTTTTGGCGGATATGATTCCGGAATCAAGAGCGGCGAGCCCTATCAAGGGTTTTATCAGCGATCCGGGGGAATACAATCCCCTTAATGCCCTGTTTTCAAGCGGATAGTCTTTACTTTCCACCAATTCCATCCATTCTTCCGGGGTAAATCTGTTGATGAATCGATTGGGATCAAAATGAGGATAGCTGGTCATGGCGAGGATTTCGCCGTTTTCAGGCCGCATCACCACTATCGCCCCTTCCCTTTCATTCAACAGCTCTTCCGCCAGGATTTGAAGGTCTAAATCGATCGTCAGCCGGATATCTTTTCCTTTAACTGGTTCTGTGCGGGCCAGCTCTCCTCTTTTCCGTCCTATGCTGTCGACTATTTCCCAAGCTCTTCCCTTTTTTCCCCTTAAAAGGGATTCATATTGTTTTTCAATTCCAGTTTTTCCCACCATATCTCCAACTTGGCTGGAATTGTATATTTCCATTTTTAATTCAGCGGGAGATATTTCTTGGAGATATCCCAGTATGTGGGATGCCGATTCATTAAGGGGATAATGCCGCTTGGTTTCAGCCTGAATGATCAATTCCGGAAACTTCTGTTTCCGGCTCTCCATTTTAGCCACTTCCAAAGGAGTTAAATTATCTTTAATAACGACCGGACGAAATGACGGAAATGAGCTGTACCTCTCCACCCGGCGTTTCAACTCCTCCCATTCCATATTCAATAAATCGGCGACTCTTTGATACGACTCTGTCAGATTTTCCGCATTTTCCCTTATAAAAGACGCTTTGAAAGAAGCGGCGTTTTTCGCTAATATCCGTCCTTCCCGGTCCAAAATCAATCCGCGCTGAGGGGAAAGCAAAATTTCGCGAATCCGGTTTTCTTCGGATTTGTTCCAGAATATTTGATGATCAAGTATTTGTATTTTCCAAAAATAAAGCAAAATGATCACGAATAAAATCCGAACCAAAATAAAAAAAACATGAGACCGCTTGGGAAGCACGGAAAGATCATCGTAAATACGGTTTTTTTTAATCATTCCTGTCTTTCATTGCGGCGGTATATTTTTTTGAATAAGGGAAAGAATTGGCTTCCTAAAACTGCGCTGATCAATGGATTGAAAAAAATCAGTCCCCCGTAAATATTCAAGGACTCCAAAAAAACAAAATAATACAAAACTATCCAAAATCCCAACTCTAAAGAAAAGAGAATCCACATGAATAAAAACAACCTGAACCGGGACATTAGCATAATTCTTTTTGCGGCGTATCCCGCCAGATAACCCATGATTGTTTTAGAAATCCCATAGATACCGAATATTCCCAAAGCCAAAGAATCTTGGATCAATCCACAGACAGCTCCTAAAACCGAACCAGCTATTTCACCGCGGACAACAGCAAAATATATAACCGTAATGCTGAAAACATTGATCAAAAGCGGAATGGCGACAGATATTTTGGCCATCAAAGAATAGAGAATGAACGCAGCGAGTATTCCAACGGCTCCGTGTACCCAATCGTTTATTTTCATTTCACCCGCTGGGTAATATGACCCGAACTTTGGAAAACCGCCTCGCCGCGGCAATGGAAAAAAGGATAAGGCTAATACGCATCATTAATATCCATAGTGATTATCCCCACGATATCCAGGTCTTTGAATTTAAACATGGGTTGGACTTTTATGCTTCGGAATAAATCCTGGCTTTTTTTGACTGAATCCACCTTTCCAACCTCTAAATCAGGGGGATAGATCCCATCAAATCCGGTTGTGATCAAGACATCACCCGGCATAATAGTGGTATCGGTGGAAAGGATATATTTTAAACGGCACATGCCGCCGGCATCCCCCGAAATGATCCCCAAAGACTCCCCGTCTTTCTTTCTGACACTCACGCCGCTCTCAGTATCTGTTATCAATTGAACCCGGCTTTGGAATAAGGAAACGGGCTCAATCACCCTGCCGATCAAATTGCCGAACCGGTCCAAAACAATCATATCCGGCTTGACTCCGTGAATGGTTCCCCGGTTGATAACAACCGAGCTGTAAATGTTTCCCATATCAAAACCAATCACCCGGGCGCTCATTATGGTTTGGGATAATCCTTCGAGGATTTCCCGGACTTTTTTATCTTTCTTATAATGAAGCAGCAGATTTTTGAGCATACGGTTTTCTTGTCTCAGGTTAAAGACTTTGCGGTTCAATGCTTCATTGCGCCGGGACACGTCCCGGAAAAAGATATAATCATTCCAAGTCTTATCGATAAAATAATATCCGGACCATATGGCGTTTTGAATGGGGGTGAAAACAGCGAAAACACATTTTCCCAAATAGCTTTCCTTTGAGGTCAAGGGGGTCTGCGAAGAAATTATGACCATTTGAAGTATGATCAGGGCGATAAAAACTGCAAGCCCTTTATTTTTTTTTAGGAAGGATAACATGCAAACCTAACTTGATTCTCATCACCTGACCTAAACCATAGCCTGACCTCTACCTTAGAAAATGGTTTCTTCGCAGCCATGGGAGCGGGTGAAAACGGCCCCTCTCCTCCGCATCGGGAGAAACTCCGGCCTGCTTGTCAGCCAGGCGGAAAACCATCAGATCAAAGAGATTTTTTTCAGTAAATCCAAATCATGGAGCATCTTTCCTGCCCCGAGAACAACGGTTGTCAGTGGATTCTCGGTGATGAAAACCGGGAGCTGGGTCTCTTCACGGATCCGCTTGTCGATATTTTTAAGAAGAGATCCTCCGCCGGTCAAGACGATGCCCCTGTCTATGATATCCGCTGATAACTCGGGAGGGGTTTTTTCCAAGGCGACTCGGACCGCTTCCACAATGGATCCAATGATATCTTCCAGGGCATCACGAATTTCCTGGTCATCCACAACTATTGTTTTGGGAATGCCCTCCTGCAAATCCCTGCCTTTGATCTCCAGCGTCATAGGTTCATCCAGCGGATAAGCTGAACCGATTTGCATCTTAACCTGCTCAGCCGTTTTTTCACCAATCAAAAGATTGTATTTCTTTTTGATATGCTGAATGATGGCTTCATCCATTTCGTTTCCAGCCACCCGGATGGAATGATTAAACACGATCCCAGTGAGAGAAATCACCGCGATATCAGTGGTCCCTCCGCCGATATCCACAATCATATTTCCCATGGGTTCAGAGATAGGAAGCCCCGCTCCTACTGAAGCGGACATCGGCTGCTCCACCAGATACACTTCTGACGCCTTGGCCCGCATGGCCACGTCCTTGACAGCACGCCTTTCCACCTGAGTGATGCCGGTAGGGATCCCGATGACAATCCGGGGCCGGAGAAGAAAGCTCCGGTTGTCAGCTGATTTTTTGATGAAATAATCCAGCATTTTTTCAGCGATTTCAAAATCAGCGATAACACCATCCCGCATCGGCTTGATGGTCACGACACTGTTTGGTGTTTTTCCCAGCATTTCTTTGGCTTCTTTTCCAACAGCTTCGACTTTCCCTGTATCCTTGTTCATCACCACAATGGACGGTTCCTGGACTATAATACCTTTGCCTCTTAAATACACAAGAGTGTTGGCCGTGCCTAAATCGATAGCCAGATCACAAAGCAACTTTTCCTTCAGCCATTTTTTTAAGTTCATGTTCAACCTTTATATTATCCTCGCTTTTTTTAGCATAAATTCACAATAATCGCAAATCAGCCGCCCTGATATATATTTTCTTGAAGTTTTTGATTTATCAATATATAAAAAGAAAATAATCAGAATCGATAAGGAGGGGCTATGAACAACATGGGCTACAAACCTTATGTGCCGCCTGAAAAATCAATGAAGGAAATCTCATTTAAAGCCATTTTCCTTGGGATCATCATGGCTATTGTTCTCGGTGCCGCCAATGCCTATTTAGGATTGATGGCGGGAATGACGGTGGCGGCAACATTTCCGGCCGCAGTCATTGCTATGGCTGTCCTGCGCCCTATGAAGGGAACCATCCTGGAAGAAAACCTGGCTCGAACCACCGGCGCTGTGGGAGAAGCTTTAGCCGCCGGAGCTATTTTCACCATTCCTGCTTTTATCATGTCCGGAGTTTGGCAAAACTTTGATATCATCAAATCCACCCTCTTGATGCTGGTGGGTGGTATTTTGGGGGTTTTGCTCATTATTCTGGTCCGCCGGACACTGGTCGAGGATGCCGAGCTTCCTTTCCCTGAAAGCGTTGCTTGTGCGGCCATGGTGAAAACAGGTCAAGAAGCCCGTTCCAATGCCAATTATATGTTTTGGGCCATGGGCTTGGGGGGTGTTGTTGAATTCTTTTCCAGTGAAAACGGTATCCAGGTTATTAAACCTTTTGTCCGCAGCGTGTTTAAAATCCCTGGCTTATCCCGGATCACTTATCTCGATGGTGATAATGTGGAAATGTACAAAACGCCTTCCATGGAAGGACGGATGTATGTCGAATCTCCGGCCGCCAACGCAGCCTTGACCGGAGTTGGATATATCATCGGACCTAAACTGGCGGCAGTGGTTTTTTCCGGAGGGGTTTTGGGCTGGCTGTTTCTTATGCCGGTCCTTCTCTTCATCAGCGGTGACCTGAGAAGAATGGTCAGTCAGGACATGGGAACATGGTCCGGAGTTGCTGTTTCGGCTTACAACGCCCAAATTAAACCAATAGCTGTCGGCGCCATGCTGGTGGGAGCCTTTTATACATTGTTCAAAATGAGAAAAAGCCTGATCGCAGGAATCAGCCGCTCCGTAAGCGATGTCAAAAAAGCCCGTATGGAAGGGGAAAGTTCTACCCTGCGAACGGATAAAGACCTTTCTTTTACGTCGATCACAATGGCAATCCTTGCCCTGATCATCCCTATGGTTATTTTGTATAATGTGTTCACCCGTTCGATTGGTTCGGCTCTTGTATCCGCTTTGGTCATGGTTTTAATGGGGTTGCTGTTCGCTGCTGTAGCCGGATACTTGGTGGGGATCATCGGCTCCTCATCCAACCCCATCTCAGGCCTAACCTTAACCACTTTGCTGATCGCCGCGCTTATGATGCTTATAATGGGGCAGACTGGAGAATCCGGAGTGGCTGCTGTTATCGGAGTGGCCGCTGTCGTCTGCTGTGTGGCGGGAGTGGCCGGTGATATGATCCAGGACTGGAAAGTGGGGCACATCTTAGGCGGGACCCCCTGGCGAATGCAGATCGGAGGCATGATTGGTGTTGTCGCGGCGGCTTTGACCTTAACTTTTTCCCTGCAGCTTCTCCACAACAGTATCGGCATTGGCAGTGAAACCCTCCCGGCACCCCAGGCAGGTTTGATGTCGACAATGGCCCTGGGCATTGTGGGAGGAGAAATGGCATGGCCTTTGGTTCTCGCCGGTATGCTGCTGGCGGTTTTTTTGATTCTTATAGGCTCCCCTTCCCCCATGCTTATCGCTGTGGGAATGTATCTTCCCCTGCGCTCGACCGCCTGCATCTTTTTCGGCGGGGTTCTTAAACATGTTTTAAAAAATCTGACCGGCAAAAAAAGACCGAATCCTAAAGGAAAAGAGATCATTGAAAATATCGGCCTGCTGTTGGCCTCCGGCTTGATCGCAGGACAAGCGCTTATGGGAATCATCACTGCGGGCCTTAAAGGAGCCAATATCCGTCTTCCGGAATCGTTGACCAGCCCCTGGCTGGCCCTGATTATATTCGCGGCCCTGGCGTTCATTCTGATCTACTATCCCTATAAAAACCTGATGAAGAGCGGTGAATATGGAAAGCCCGAAGAATAACACTTCGTAATCCATGACCATGACTTTTAAGCTGTTGCCAGGGAGAAGGGAGGAATGGGCCCGTGCCACCCATCCCTGCGGGCCGGAAAGGTATAAAAAAATAGAATTTTGACATGGAAACAAAAGAGCAAAAACCGGCCAATCTCCTGGAAATGATACCTGTTCGCAATATCAAATGGGATATGGATTCTCAAAACCGGGTGGTTCTTTACAAACCGAAATTCAAGTGGTCCTGGTTTCAAAAACATCTTCTTCCCCGAATAAAACGCCCTTTTTACCGTGTCAAGTTGGATGATAAAGGGAGTTTTATCTGGAGGCATTGCAACGGAGTCCGGCCTGTGGGTGAGATTGCCGAGATGCATAAACGCGAATTTGGAAAAGAAGTGGAGCCTTTGCTCAACCGCCTGACTCTTTTTTTCCAGATTCTGGAAAAAAACGGATTCATCAAATTAATGAGACGGTAAATTTCATTCCGCGTTCGTTATCTGCTAAAATATAATGTTCTGCCGCAGTTTTTTTATGAATAGATCAGGCTTAGTAATAGATTGAGATAAAGAGATGGAAGAAAAAAGCAATACCGGCCGATTAGACATTATCACCATTGGGAATGATGTTTTAAGACAAAAAGCCAAAGACATCATTCATATCGACGACAAGATCCATCGAATCGCTGAGGGAATGGTCCGGATTATGCACGCGGCCCCAGGCATCGGCCTGGCTGCGCCTCAGGTGAATCACAGTATCCGCTTGATAACCGTTGACCTTTCCGCCGGCCGAAACAGCGATGATTTGATGATTCTTTTGAATCCGGAAATCACCCACCGGGATGGGCGGGATTTGATGGAAGAGGGATGCCTGTCCGTTCCCGGTATCAATGAAAAACTCATCCGGCCTTATGAGGTGGTATGCCGGGGAATCGATCTGAAAGGCAGAGAAAAAACTATTGAAGCTGAAGGGCTTTTGGCACGGGTTTTATGTCATGAAATTGATCATCTGAATGGAATTCTTTTTATTGATCATCTGTCTCCGTTAAAAAAGAAATTGATCAAAAAGAAAATAACGCCGGTCCATAAATCTTAATCACACTGACAATGAATATCATTTTTTTTGGAACCCCTCAATCCGCTGTGGACTCCTTGAAATCTCTGTTAAAATCAGGACATGACATTAGGTTGATTATCACCCAGCCAGACCGGCCTTCAGGGCGAGGCCAAACAACATCCTCTTCTCCTGTCAAGACTTTTGCGGTGGATAAGGGAATACCGTTTATTCAGCCCTTGAAAATCCGCAAAGACAAGCAGGCTTTTGAGCAAATAAAGAAAAGTCAGCCTGATTTAAATGTGGTGGTGGCTTACGGCCAGATCATTCCTGCGGAAATGATTTATTTCCCTCCCCACAACACCATCAATGTCCATTTTTCCCTTTTGCCCAAATACAGGGGGGCATCTCCGGTCCAATGGGCCATCCAGGAAGGTGAAAAAGAAACCGGGATCACCATATTTGAATTAAATGAAAAAATGGATGAGGGGCCCATCCTCACACAAAAGCCCGTCCCTATTCTCCCCGGGGAAAACGCAGGAGAACTTCAACAGAGGCTGTCCCGGACCGGAGCCGAATTTTTAGCGGATACGGTATCCCGGATTCACGAACTCATGCCCAAGCCTCAAAACCATGCCCGCGCCACATATGCTCCTCTTATAAAAAAACAAGACGGACATATAAACTGGACTCAGCCGGCGGACAAAACCGACCGTTTGGTCAGAGCGTTTACCCCCTGGCCCTCCGCTTTCACCTTTCTTCAGGGAAAACGCCTTAAAGTCCTGGAGGGATGCCCTATAGATCTTCCCTCCGGCCATGATTCCGCTCCCGGCATGATCATCTTGATTTCACAGCAAGGACTGACCGTCGCTTGCGGCGGCGAAACGGCTTACTTGATGAAAAAAGTTCAACCGGAAAATAAAAAACCCATGGACGCATATGCCTTCAGCCTGGGAGCCCGGCTGAAAACGGGTGATTTTTTGGATAACCGCCCGTCCCCTTCTGAAAAATAACGGACGCTGTTATGAAAACTGCGGGCTGATGTTTTTAAAGATATGAGTGCCGATTCACTGATCAAGAATATAATGCCAGGGATTGATGGCTTTCCCGTTCAGATGAACTTCGTAGTGGACATGCGGGCCCCGGGCACGGCCTGTCATCCCCACCAGGCCAATGGTGTCTCCACGCTTAATCTTTTGACCTTGTTTGACCAAAATTTTACTGAAATGGCAATAAACGGTCGAGTATCCGGTTTTAGGGTGACTGATCTTTACGGTTTTTCCTCCGATTTTATCCTGAAAAACCTTGATGACAACGCCATCCGCCGTGGCCATGACGGGATTTCCGGTTTGGGTGGCGATATCCACCCCTGAATGAAAAGTCCGTTTCCCTGTGAAAGGGTCTTCCCGGTAACCATAGGGTGAAGACCAATACCCCTGCGTGGGGGCGATGCTGGGGGTTTGAGCCAATTCAAGGCCCTGATCCGTGAAACGATTGGTCAACAGTCTGAAGTTGTGTTCAAGGTCTTGTGCCTTGATTCCTAAATTTTGAAGCTGGCCTAAATCTGAATTCGGATGAATGCTTCCAAAATCCAGTCCCTCGCCCCCGCCTATACCAGGGTTAGCCTTCATGACTTCTTCTGATTTCAGCCCGGCGATGATATTTAATTTTTCACGGTAATTTTCAAATTCATTGATCTTGGAGTTTAAGTCCTCAATGGAGTTCCGGTATTTTTCCACCGTTTCTTTTTGCTGATTGAAATCTGCGCGCAGGGTTTTGTAATTATCACGGGTTTCCCGCATAGAGAAATAATCCACCAGAAAAACAGAGAAAACAATGACCGCTGCGGCAGCTATGAAGGCAACCGTTCTGAAGCCATTTTTGGATATGGAATAGGTTCGTTGTCTGCCCAGCTTATGAGGAATTATAACTACAGAAAAAAACTTTTCTTTCATTTTACCTTTATGGATATCAAAATAAGGTGCCGGTGTCAAGGTTTTTTGCTGACATTCGCCCGGACCCAATTGACGATATCATGAGTGGAAGTCCCAGGTAAGAATATTTTTTTGATTCCCAATTTTTCCAGTTCGGGAATATCCTTTTCAGGAATGATCCCGCCGGCCATAACCGGAATATCCCCTGCCTCTTTTTCAGTGAGAAGATTCATAATCCTGGGAAACAAGACACTGTGGGCTCCGGATAAAATACTCAGACCGATAACATCAACATCTTCCTGTACCGCCGCACTCACAATTTCCTCGGGAGTTCTTCTCAATCCTGTGTATACGACTTCGAAGCCGGCATCGCGCAGCGCCCTGCAAATCACTTTCGCCCCCCGGTCATGGCCGTCCAATCCCGGTTTGGCCACCAAAACTCTGACGGTTTTTTCCGGCATGTCGTCCTCCATTAATAATTTATCGGCTCCTGGTATCTTCCGTAAACTTCAACCAGTGATTCCATGATTTCCCCCAGGGTCGCATAGCTTTTCACACAGTTCACCAAAAACGGCATCAAATTTTCTTCATCCCGGGCTGCTTTTTTTAAATTTTTCAATTGACTTTTGACAGCGGCGCTGTTCCGCCGGCGCCGGACGTTTTTGAGGCGTTCCAACTGATGTTCAGCCACACGGCCGTCTATTTCAAGCAAAGGGATAGGGGCGTGTCCGGATTGGAAAGCGTTCACCCCTACGATGATTTTTTCCTTTTTTTCCAAAGCTTTTTGGTACCAATATGCACTGTCCGCGATTTCTTTTTGAGGAAATCCTAATTCTATGGCTTTGACCATACCCCCCATTTCATCTATTTTTTGAATATAATCCATGGTGTCTTTTTCCATTTCATCCGTCATTTTTTCGAGCAGATATGATCCTCCCAGGGGGTCGATACTGTTGGGAACTCCGCTTTCATGAGCGATGACCTGCTGTGTGCGCAGGGCTATGGTTACGGCTTCTTCAGAGGGAAGAGCATATGTTTCATCCAGCGAATTGGTATGAAGGGACTGGGTTCCGCCGAGCACGGCCGCAAGTGCCTGAACGGCAACCCGGACCACATTATTATAGGGCTGCTGGGCCATAAGAGCGACTCCGGATGTTTGGGTATGAAAACGCATCAGTTGGGAACGGGGATTATCTGTCCCGAAACGTTCCCTCATAATCCGGGCCCATAGTCTTCGTGCGGCCCGGAACTTCGCGATTTCTTCCAGGAAATCATTGTGAGAATTAAAGAAAAATGAAAGCCGCGGAGCGAAATCGTCGATCCTCAATCCCCTTTCAAGCGCCCATTCCACATATTCAATTCCATCCCTGATAGTAAAAGCCAGTTCCTGCAAAGCGGTGGCTCCCGCCTCCCGGATGTGATATCCGGAAATGGAGATGGTATTCCAACGGGGAACGTCTTTTGAACCAAACTCAAAAGTATCCACTATCAGTTTCATTGAAGGGGCGGGGGGGAAAACAAAGGTTTTCTGAGCGATGTATTCTTTTAAAATATCATTTTGAATGGTTCCGGAAATTTTTTTTGGTGAAACTCCTTGTTTTTCCGCCACGGCTATGTACATGGCCCACAACACTGCGGCCGGCGGATTGATGGTCATGGAAGTGGTGATTTTATCCAAAGGGATATCATCGAATAATATTTCCATATCTGCTAAGGAATCAACAGCCACCCCGCATTTTCCGATTTCTCCAACCGCCAAGGGATGATCGGAATCAATCCCCATCAAAGTGGGGAGATGAAAGGCCACGCTTAAACCGGTCTGTCCTTGCCGGAGAAGGTATTTATACCGTTTATTGGTGTCTTCCGCGGAACCGAAACCGGAAAATTGGCGCATGGTCCACAAACGTCCATTATACATGGTGGGATGGATTCCGCGCGTATATGGATATTCTCCGGGATATCCGCATTTTTCCTTATAAGACCAGTCTTTCAGTTCATCCGGCGTGTACAGGGGTTTCACCTGTTTGCCGGAGACGGTGGTGGGATTTTCGTTTCCTCCGGATTTTTTTATTCCGGAATCATATTTCTTTTTCCAGTGGAGGTAATCATCTTTCACGGTCAATCATCTCCTTATGCCGGTTCTGGGAGGCCGAATCGCATCGCGGGCGCCGTCCCGTTCCTCATCAGGGCTAAAAAAACAAAATATCAAAAATCCTCACCTTTCGCAAGATAATCATCAGGGCTGTTTTTCATATTCCAGGCCGAAATTTTTCATCTTGTGAAAATAAAGATTCCGGTAAATGGCATCCATATCCGGGCGAATTTTCTGGTTGTAAATCGAAAAATAGGTCTCCGGCTCCGGCAGTTTTCCGAAAAGAGCGGACACCGCCGCAAGCTCCGCCGAGCCCAAAAAGACCCGGGCCCCGTCTCCCATCCGGTTATCGAAATTCCGGGTGGAGGTGGATATAATGGTGGCTTGGGGCCGCACCCGGGCTTGATTTCCCATGCACAGCGAACAGCCGGGTATTTCCGTCCTGGCCCCCACACCGGAATAAATGGAATAATATCCCTCTCTTTTCAGCTGCGCCCGGTCCATTTTTGTGGGCGGGGTTAACCACACCCGGGTTTTTAAATAATCCTGGTCTTCAAAGATTTTTCCGGCAGCGCGAAAATGCCCGATATTGGTCATGCAGGATCCTATGAAAATTTCATCTATGGAATTCCCTGCCACTTCAGACAGCAGCTTGACGTCATCGGGGTCATTTGGACATGCCAGAATGGGTTCCTCAATGTCTGACAAGTCTATCTCCAATACGGCCGCATACCCGGCTTTTTCATCCCTCCGCAGCAGCCGGGGATTGTCCAGCCATTTCTGACAGGCTTCAATACGGCTCTTCAGCGCATCCGGGTCTTCATATCCCTCTTCAATCAGCGCTTCCATTAATGCCATATTGCTCCTGATGTATTCGGCCACCCTTTTTTCACTCAGGGCAATGGTTCCGCCTGCCGCGGACCGTTCCGCTGTGGCATCCGTCAATTCGAATCCCTGTTCCACAGTGATATCCGGCAACCCTTCCATTTCAAGAATCCGGCCGTTAAAAATATTTTTTTTCCCCTCTTTTGCCACCGTCAGGTAACCTTCCTGAATAGCGAAATAGGGAATGGCGTTGACAACATCTCTCAAGGTTATTCCTGGATTCAATTCACCTTTGAATTTGACCAGAACCGATTCCGGCATATCCAGCGGCATGAAACCCATAGCACCGGCGAACGCCACCAGTCCTGAACCGGCGGGAAAACTCAACCCTAAAGGAAAACGTGTATGGGAATCTCCTCCGGTCCCCATAGTGTCGGGCACCAAAAACCGGTTGAGCCATGAATGAATAATCCCGTCCCCCGGCCGCAGAGCCAGCCCTTTTCTTTCCACAATAAACCGGGCCAGATCGCGGTGCATATTGACATCAGCCGGCTTGGGATAGGCAGCGGTATGACAAAAAGACTGCATGAACATTTCCGCCTGAAATTCCAGGCACGCCAGCTCCTTGAGTTCATCGGCGGTCATAGGACCGGTGGTGTCTTGTGATCCGACAGTGGTCATCTTAGGAAGCACCGCTGAACCGGGCAAAACACCGCTTTTTCCGCAGGCGCGCCCGGTGATTTTTTGAGCCAGGGTGAAAGGCTGGTCTTCATCCGGTTCCGGGTTTTGATGCCGGGAAAAAAAATCAGCTCCGGGCTTATCCAATTCACTTCGGGCTTTCTCGGTCAATGACCGGCCGATGATCAAATTCAGCCGGCCTCCCGCCCGGAATTCATCTTTAAGAGTGGGGGGAGTCAATTCGAATTCGGAAAGAACATTGTCCCGCTCATCGCGGATTTCTCCGGAATCAGTATCGATGGTTATGACCTGACCGTTGTTTATACGAGAAACATCACACATAATGGGCAATCCGCCGGAATCTTCCACAGTGTTGAAAAAGATGGGCGCAATCAAACCGCCGAGAACAACCCCGCCCCGCCGCTTGTTGGGAACATAAGGAATATCCTCTCCAATGTGCCACATGAGCGAATTCGTGGCGGATTTGCGGGATGATCCTGTTCCCACCACGTCTCCGACAAACGCAACTTTGAATCCCTCTTCCCTGAAATCATGGATGGTCTTAATCCCGCCGGGAAAACGAGTTTCACCCATAGACAGGGCATGCAGAGGAATATCCGGACGGCTCCAAGCATACTTGGCCGGGGACAGGTCATCTGTATTGATTTCACCCTCCACTTTAAACACCTTGACCGTCAAAATGCGGGGAATTTCCGGTTTGGTTAAAAACCACTCCCCTTCCGACCAGGAATCGAGAACTTTCCGGGCGTGCTCATTGTTTCGCGCTGATTCAACCACCTTCTCATAAGCCCCGTAAACCAAGACTATGTGCTTCAAGACGGCCTGGGCATTGTCAGCCAGTTCCGGATGATCAAGAAGTTCTATCAGCGGCTCAACATTATATCCCCCCAGCATAGTTCCCAAGTAAAAAACCGCATCCGTCGGGGAAACCACCGGGCTTTGTGTTTTTTCGTTTGCGACTTTTGCAAGCCATTCGGCTTTTACTCTGGCTGCCGGGTCCACTCCAGGCGCAACCCTGTGAACCATAAGACCGGTGAAAATCTCCCATTCTTTCTGGGACGGATTTTCTAAAATCCGGCAGACTTCCCCGGTCTGTTCCGGGGTAAGCGCCCGCGGCGGAATCCCCAGTTTTTTTCGTTCTTCGGCGTGTTTGAAATATGATTCCATCATAATTATTCTCCTTGTTCAGGATAATTTATCAGCATGGCCGATTTTTACCCTCAGGGCGTAGTCCTGAGGAGCGAAGCGAGAGAACCGTACCGGCATGGTCTTTTCGGTTCATCGTTCGTCCCGGCCGAAGCACCTACAGATCCCTCGTCGTTTCACTCCTCGGGACGACATTGAATTAAGGAATGTCGTCGTTTGCGCCAATCCCGGCCCGCTCATCATTCAGGCTAAAAAACCGCTTTCTTATGGCATCTGAAATTCAGGTCTGGCTTGGGCTGCTTCCCGCTGGGAAAGCTGAATCCGGCTCCGTCAAGACATGAATAATATAACAGTTGCCCTAAAAGTTCAAAAGGTGTTGTTGATTTTGTTTAAAAAAAATTATAAGATTCATATTCGCCTGAATTATGCACGGACGGAATAGTCGCAGAAGAGAGATAACACAAATTTCGCAATTATTTTAAGAATTCATCATGAGCAAAGTTCATCAGCGAACAATAACATCAGCTCATGATGCTGCGGCAAGAGAGTCTGATTCAGGTTCAATAAAACATGGGAGGAAGTAATATGGTTGATCAAAACGCGATCGAAAAGGCGAAGAAACATCTAAGTGAAATTTTGGAAGAGCAACTTCAACGCGTCGAAGAGATGAAAAAACCTCAGGAATGGATTGACTACCAAAAAGTTAAACCCATCATTATCGGAATTCTCGGCGGCGACGGAATCGGACCTTATATTGCAGAAGAATCCAGAAAAATAATGGAATTTCTGCTTAAGGAAGAACTGGAGTCCGGAAAAGTTGAAATCCGCAACATCGAAGGGCTCACCATCGAAAACAGGGCCCGCCAAATGAAATCCATCCCTGATGACGTTCTGGCCGAAATCAAAAAATGTCACGTCACCCTCAAAGGACCGACCACCACGCCGAGGAAGGGAGATGAATGGCCCAACATCGAAAGCTGCAATGTTTCCATGCGTCGTTACCTGGACCTTTTCGCCAACGTGCGTCCGGTTCGTGTTCCCAAGGAAGGCATTGACTGGATGTTTTTCCGGGAAAACACAGAAGGGGCTTATGTTCTGGGCAGCCGGGGAATCAATGTGACGGAAGACTTGGCTATGGACTTTAAAGTCATAACCGAACAGGGCGCTGAAAGAATCATCCGGCTGGCATTTGAACACGCCAAAAAGAACAACATTAAAAAAGTCACCTTGGTGACCAAAGCCAATGTGGTCAAAACTTCCGATGGTAAATTTTTGGATGTGGGCTATAGAATCGCCAAGGAATATCCGGAGATTGAATGCGATGACTGGTATATCGACATCATGACCGCCAAACTGGTTGATCTCAAGCGCAGAACCCAGTTCAAAGTCATGGCTCTTCCCAATCTTTACGGAGACATTTTGACCGACGAAGCTGCGGAATTCCAGGGAGGCGTCGGAACAGCCGGTAGCGCCAATATCGGTAAACGCTACGCCATGTTCGAAGCCATTCACGGCTCCGCGCCTCGGATGGTGCGGGAAGGCCGGGCCAAATACGCAGATCCCTGCAGCATGATACGTGCCGCCGCTATGCTGATTGACCACATCGGTTATTCGGAAAGAAGCAAAAAACTCGAAATGGCCCTGGACATTTGCGGCACATATGAAAGAAAACTTCAACTCACCGGGCGCGATACCGGGTGCACCGGAGCTGAATATGCCGAATATTTGATGGAAACCATGCAGGACCCCGACTTAAAGAGCAAATGGGAAGGATATGTCAGCCAGTAAAAAACATGAATGATCATTCCGCCGGCGGGCGAAATAATATAAAGTGATAATATTATTCTATCCTGAATTATTCACGGGTCGAGATTGCCGCAGATGCGAGGCGCAGGGCATGAAGCCGTGGTACTTCACTGCGAATGCCCTGCAACAAAGCAGATGCGGTGAGAGTCGGCCCGCCCGAAGGGTAAAAAAATTGCGATTAAAATAAAAATATGAAAATGAAAAACTTTCTATTTGAACTTTCAATAAAAATCATGTTAATTGCTGATAAAAAGGGATTGCAAAAACATTGCAATTTTTTTATGAATAATTCAGGCTATCTAATATCAAAAGGAGGAGAAAAATGAAAAAAAAGATTAGTGTTATAGGTGC
>JAWODN010000006.1:0-20590 GCA_046483285.1 Candidatus Aminicenantota bacterium
TGTTAAATCCCACTGTAGTGGGACTTCAAGCCACACAAAATCACTGCACAATAGCTCATATCACTGTAGTCCTGATCGCCCTGGCTGCACATAATTTAGGCTTTGAAGACAAAATCCGTTTTGTTAAAACTTTTTTGCCCAATCTATCTCTGTAAAGTATTTTTGTGAAGCCCTACTATTCATAAAAAAATTGCGATGTTTTTGCAATCTCTTTCTTATCAACGATAAGCATGGTTTTTAATGAAAGATCAAATGGAACGTTTTTCATTTTTTTTATTGTTATTTTAATCGCAATTTTTTTACCCTTCGGGCGGGCCGAATCTCACCGCATCTGCCGGGTTGCGGCGCGGCCCCGTTTTGCGATTTAACCGTTCGGGAAATCAGTTAACGATGGTTATGGTGCGGGTGAAGGAGAAATCTTCTCCTGATACAGTTCCGGATACAGTGATATCACAGGTGTCGCCTCTTCCGGCATCAGCCGGAATCAGATCGATGACCTCCTTCTGCTTGAACTTAACGATGAACCGGGAGTCGCTCAGGCTGCACGTGTGAAAAGAAATGGACTCTCCGTTTTCCCCTGACATCTCAACAGAATCACATGGGATCTCATCAAATCCCTCTCCGCTGAACATGGCCAGGACCACGCCTTCGCTTTTGCTCCAGGCTGTGTTCCACCTGTCGGGCCGGATCTCGAGGGAAAGTTCGCCGGCAGGCTTCTCTCCCACAATGGTGATGGCGGCGCTTAACTCGAACGTTTCGCCGTTATCCCCTATTTCTCCAGTGACAAAAATGGCAGGAGTCTCCCCCCGCTTGGGATCGGGAATAAGGCTGATGGCTTCGTATTGATGGAACTTGGCGATGAAAAAACGGTCGCCCAAGTCATACTCATAAGGTTTTATTTCTTCGTCCATGTAGGTCATGCGCACCGAATCATAATCAATCCTGTCAAATCCCTTCCCGCTTATCTTGGCGATCACTTCGTCTGTGCTGTAACTGTTATCTTCAGACCAATCTGTGCTCCACCTGTCGGGCCGGATCTCGAGTTCGAGCGCCACGTCATTGCTGGTGTCGTTATTATCGCTGTATTTATTCATTTGGACCAGGGCGGCCCTGTTGCCGGCCAAGACCTCGATGACCGCTTCAATCAGATCATTCGTTTTGACATTTTCAATGCTTATGTCTGAAACGGTGGTCTGGACTGTAACTTCCAAGGCGATATCGCCGGGAGGAATGTTCTTGAGAGTGAAATCCCCTTTGTCATTTGGCGTGGTGACCAAATTAGTATCTTTAACGCCCACTTTGACAGCACTGAAGCTTGAAACCTGGGAATTGCCGAGATCAACCGTTCCAGTGAGAACAGCGCCAATGGTGTCTTTGTTTTGGGGAAGCTCGGATGATAAAGGGCTCATATTCCGGTCACAGTTTACGGCCGCCCCCGCAAGGATGAAGATGACGGAAATGGTCAGCACAATGTGTTTTTGCCTCATTCTAAGCCTCCTTTTTTCCTTGACGTGTAAAATTTCTAAACATGAGACGTTTTATGTCTTGAGGTATCCTTACAATACAGCTTGATCTTACTTATGTCAAGTTTACCCTCATTTATCATTTATATATGTCGCACCAATGGTATGAAACTTGAAAAAGATAAGGGCCGGGGGGATTGCCTTGGCAGGCTGTTATCCCCTCCTGCCGGTCTTTACGGCTTCTTCCAATTCCGGGAACGGCGGTAATGTTTATGCAATTCCACATCATACTGACGCTCCACCGGCTTTGAAGGGTCGTATTCAGGGCTGCTTTCGATTTCTTCCCGGCTTAAATCCACATAGACTCTTTGTTCCACCCAGCGTATTTTCTCAATCCACTGAGGGGAAATCAGAACTTTTTTCCCCGGCAGCCAATTTCCGGTGTCCACCACCACATACCGGTTTGCCCAAGCGGGAATCTCAATGATGAAATCTTTGACCTTGCCGATATCACCCCCGTCCCGGGCAAATATAAAATATTTTTTCACCTCCGCCAAGCTGCGGAGATGACATTGTTTTACGTCATCCCCTCCGGACGGAATCTTAAGGCCTTTCTGATTGTTTTTTCCTGCCTCATAATCGGGGGGAATGGTCCCGCCGATTTCATTCCGGTCACTGGGATCCCAATAGGGAAGCCATTTAAAAAAGCGGTGCAAATCCATTTCCTGCTGTCTGGAAACCGGTTTCGTCACATCGATATTTGGACACTGTTTGATTTGGGCTTGAGTCAGATCCACGGGAATCTCTTTTCTTTTTTCATCCGGGCGGCCTAGAACCAAGGGAATCATCAAGACTTTCTTCCCAAGAAACCATTTGCCCGTATCGGACACAATATAGCGGATGGACCAGGAACAGTCTTCAAAATAGGCGTCCTTAACTTTGCCCATTTCTCCGTCTTTCGCCTTCAGTTTATAACCCATTAAAACGCTTAATTTTTTCAACATGTGTTCCTCCTTTTTCAGCCTGATCTATACTTTAGAAAGCGGCAGTCCTTAAAACAGCAAAAAACATGCCAAGTTCGGTCCGGGCGGAGAGGCCGGGTCTCTGGAATTATCCCTCTTCCCCCAGACTTTTTATTGACTTAATCCATTCTTCTGAATATCATTTCCCATAGTGCGGAACAACAGGTAAAAATCATTCCATCTCCTGCAAAACAAAGAAAAAATCACATGCCGGAACAAAAACAAGATAAAAACAAAAACTGGCACAGCATGGAAGTTGAGGCCGTCCTGGAAGAGTTGAAAACTTCAGTGGACGGCGGCCTCAGCGAAGACGAGGCGAAAAAACGCCTGGAAAAGTACGGAAAAGACAAACTCCCGGAGAAGAAAAAACGGAGCGCATTGATACGCTTCCTGCTTCACTTCCATAATGTGCTGATCTATGTTTTGATCGCCGCCGCCGGTGTCACCGCATTGATGGCGCACTGGATTGATACCTTTGTGATTCTCGCCGTCGTTGTCGCCAATGCAACCATCGGTTTCATACAAGAGGGAAAAGCGGAAAAAGCATTGGAAGATATCCGTAAAATGCTTTCGCTTAAAGCCAGGGTGGTCAGAGAAGGAAAGCGCAGGACCATAAACGCCGAAGAGATCGTCCCCGGTGATATTGTGCACTTGAGCTCGGGAGATAAAATCCCGGCCGACATTCGCATCACCCAGGAAAAAAACTTCAGTGTGGAAGAATCGCCGCTGACCGGGGAGTCGACCAGCATCAGCAAAACCACCACGCCCGTTGAAGAGGAAGCCGTCATCGGCGACCGGAAAAACATGGCCTTTTCGGGGACCATGGTGACGTATGGAACAGCTGCCGGTGTGGTGGTGACAACGGGTGCCCATACCGAGATCGGTAAAATCACCGAAATGATCTCCGGCGTGGAAGAGATCACCACTCCGCTTCTTCAGAAAATCGACGACTTCGCCTTGAAGCTGTCGCTTTTTATTCTGATTTTCGCCGGTACGTTTTTTACATTTGGTTATTTTTTCAGAGATTATGAACTTATGGAATTATTTCTGGCGACAATCGGTGTCATCGTCGCCTCTATTCCCGAAGGGCTGCCCGCTATCATAACCATCACCCTGGCTGTCGGTGTGCAGCATATGGCAAAACGAAATGCCATAATCCGGCATCTGCCTTCGGTTGAAACGCTCGGCTCGGTCAGTGTGATCTGCTCAGATAAAACCGGCACGCTCACACGGAATGAAATGACCGCCAAAACAATCCTCACCGGCGGCGGCGAATACAATGTGGAAGGCTCCGGATATAAACCGGAAGGAAAGATTAAAAAAGATGACAGGGATGTGGATGCCGGTGATGAGCCCGCGCTTAAGCGTTTGATACAATGCATCCGCGCCTGCAATGATGCTTCCCTCCAAAAAGAAGATAACAATAAATGGAAACTCGAGGGGACACCGACGGAGGGTGCGCTGATAACTCTATCCCACAAGGCCGGATTCGGGGATTTCAACCCCAAACGGATTGACGTCATTCCGTTCGAGTCTGAACTGAAGTTTATGGCAACGCTCAACGAGATCGACGGAAAACGTTTTGTGTTCCTCAAAGGCGCACCTGAAACCGTATTGGAAAGCTGCGGGGCACAGGCCTCGGCGGACGGCGATGAGGATATTGACCATGACTTCTGGAAAGAGCGTATGCAGGCTATTGCGGAACGGGGACAGCGGCTTATCGCCGCCGCCTATCGAGAGGAAAAAGATTCGGCGGATTCAATAGAACAAGAAGACGTTCAAAGCGGCATGGTTTTTCTGGGATTTATAGGGATTATCGATCCTCCGCGCGATGAGGTGTATGCGGCCGTCGAGAATTGTAAAAACGCCGGCATCCGCGTAATCATGATTACCGGCGATCACGCCGTCACCGCAAAGGCGATAGCCCAAGACCTGGGGATCGGCAACGGGGAAAAAACCATCACCGGTGCGGAACTTGAAGATATGGACGATGAAAAGCTTTCAGAAGCTGCGATGACCTATAATGTGTTCGCCCGGACCAGCCCCGAACACAAACTGCGCCTGGTCAAAGCGCTTCAGGAAAACAATAAACTGTGTGCGATGACCGGCGACGGAGTGAACGATGCCCCGGCGCTGAAACGGGCGAACATCGGTGTCGCCATGGGGATTAAGGGAACAGAAGTCTCCAAAGATGCCTCGGAGATGGTGCTGGCGGATGATAATTTCATTTCCATTGTCAACGCCGTGGAAGAAGGCCGGACTGTATACGATAACATCCGCAAAACCATACTTTTTGTTTTGCCCACCAACGGAGCGGAAGCCCTGGTGCTGGTCGCGGCGATCGCCATGGGAATCACAATGCCTATAACACCGGTGCAGATACTCTGGGTGAACATGATAACCGCGGTTACCCTCGCTCTGGCTCTCGCATTCGAGCCCATGGAGCAGCGTGTGATGAAGCTGCCTCCCCGCCATCCGGATGAGCCCGTATTGAGCAAATATTTCCTCTGGCGCATCGTTTTTGTTTCCTTTTTGATCAGCGGATTGACGATTTTGATATACAGAACCATGCATACAGGAGGTCTTGATCTCGATACCGCACGGACCATCGCGGTCAATGTGATCGTAGCCGGCCAGGTTTTTTATCTTTTTAATTGCCGGAAATTTCACGAGACCATCTTCACCCGCGAATTCTTCGGCAATAAATATGTGTTTATCGCCGCCGGCGTGTTGGCCTTGTTCCAGATTATCTTCACCTACGTTCCCTTTATGAACACATTGTTCGGCACATCGCCTATCCACGGACACCACTGGATATATGTCCTCTCCGCGGGTATCATCATATTGATTGTCGTAGAGGCGGAAAAACTGGCGGCGAGAACAATCGGTTCCATGGATAAAAATGCGAAACAATAAAATCAGCGCCAATCAACTCCCATGAATGAATTCGGCTGGCTTTCCATCCTTCCCCCCATATTGGCTATTCTCTTAGCCATCCGGACAAAACAAGTCTATATTTCTTTGGGAATCGGCATTTGGCTGGGATGGACTATTTTTCATGGCTGGAATCCTTTAGAGGGATTGATCAGGTCCGTTGACGTGCTCGTGGGTGTTTTTCAGAATGCGGACAACACCCGGGTGATTCTTTTCAGCGCCATGATCGGCGCCATCATCACTTTCACTCAGTATTCCGGGGGAATGAAAGGTTTTGTAAACTGGGTCATCGGCCGGGGCTTTGTCCGGACCCGCCGTTCAGCGGGGCTTCTCGCCTGGTTTTTGAGCCTGATTATCTTCATCGAGTCCAGCATCTGTGTGCTGGTTTCGGGGGCTGTCTCCAGGCCCATTTTTGATAAACTCAAAATCTCCAGGGAGAAACTCAGTTATATTCTGGATTCAACCTCCGCACCCAAATGCATCATCATCCCCCTTAACGCATGGGGGGCGTTTGTGTTGGGGTTACTGGCCGCCCAGGGTGTGCAGGAACCGGTGGGGGTGTTTGTGTCGTCAATTCCCTTTAATTTTTATGCCATCCTGGCGATATCCTTAGTGCTGGGAGTGATTCTGACCGGACGCGACATCGGCCCCATGCGCCGAGCCGAAAAACGGGTGCGGGAAGAAGGCAAACTGCTGCGTGACGGCGCCAGCCCCCTGGTTTCAGATGAAGTCGTCTCAATGAAGGCCAAGGCGGGCGTTCCGGCGCGGGCCGTAAACATGACTCTCCCCGTCGGGGTCATGGTGTTAACCATGCCCATCGTCCTTTTCATCACCGGCAAGGGCAATCTTATGGAAGGATCAGGCTCATTGTCCGTTCTTTGGTCGGTGATCGCGGGCTTAGCCGCCGGGGGTGTCTCTTACCGGATACAAGGCATCATGAAAACCCGGGAAATTATGGATATTTTCATGAAAGGCGTGGGCGGACTGGTCCCTTTGGCCAGTTTGATGATTCTCGCCTTCGCCATAGGTGATACCTGTGAAGCGCTGGGCACCGGCCCGTTCACAGCCGGAGTGGTCAAGGCTTCCCTTCCCGCGGGATTGATTCCGGCGGTCACCTTCATCGTGTCCGGATTTATCGCCTTTTCCACCGGCACTTCATGGGGGACATTCGCCATTATGATACCCATTGCGGTCCCCATGATCAACCTCATCGGTCTTCATCCAGGGCTTATGCTCGCCGCCGTGCTGGCGGGAGGTGTCTTCGGAGATCACTGCTCCCCCATCTCAGATACAACCATCATCTCATCTATGGCCTCGGCATCCGACCACATCGACCATGTCCGCACACAGATTCCTTACGCCCTGCTTGCCGGCGGGTCCTCGCTGGCTCTGTTTTTGCTCTCCGGTTTCCTTCTCTCGTGATCCCGCCTCCGCCTCGCCGGGGCAAGGGAATGAACCCCGGCGGCTCGGATGCGGTCCCCATGACCGCATCCGGGGGATAGTCAGCGTGAATGCGCCTGTTTCCCGGCGGTTCTATTTCTTCAGGGCATTAAGAATCGCTTCATTGAATGCCGGAAGATCAGCAGGGACTCTGGAGGTGATGAGGTTGCCGTCCACGACCACCGATTCATCGACGTATTCCCCGCCGGCCTCCTGAACCTCTTCAGCTACCTCAGACACGCAGGTCATCCTGCGTCCTTCAAGAACACCGGCCGTGACCAGCACTTGAGGGCCATGACAGATAGCGGCGACGGGTTTGCCTGACTCCATAAATTCCCTTGCGAAATTCACGGCGGCCTCATGCTCTCTCAACACCGCAGGCCCCTTTCCGCCCGGAAGAATCAAAGCGTCGAAATCCGCAACTTCCGCTTCCTCCACGGCTTTCTCAATGGTGATCACCCGTTCGCTGTTATACGCCTGCACGTCTCCCACAGCCGGACCGAGCACGACCACTTCGGCACCGCGCTCTTCTAGAAATAATTTAGGTTCAATTGTTTCGCCGTCGTGAAAACCTTCAGCGATGAGCACCGCCACTTTCTTCCCAGTCAGTTCGGCGAGAGGTTCAATTTCCTCGATCGCCGGCTCTTCAATCACGGGTTCCTCTGCTCTCTCTCCGCAAGCGGCAAACACCAAGGCGGCCATCAAAACAAGCGACAAAAACATCACATTTTTACTTTTCACCGTTTCCTCCTTCTGAAACAGCGAGTTTCCCTGCATCAGAAAACTCTCTGTTTGTTTTATTATTTTTTACCCTACAAAGGATCGAGTTAACCCTTTCTTAAATATATTATAGAACCCCGCGGCGAGGGGTGTCAAGGCATCGCATTTTCGGGCCGGCCTGTCCGAGTTTTATTGACAGCGGCTATTCGTTCATTTTATTATCTTTTTCACAATCCGGCCTATTGACGGGCCGGGAAGGAAATACGCTGCATTTATGCTTTTCACCCTGAATAATGAACGGGCCGGGATTGCCGCAGATGACGACAATTCGCTAATTCATTGTCATCCCGCGGTGCGAAGCACCGAGGGATCCCTGGCGGCCTCGTTTGGGCGGTGGGTTCCGCTTTCACGAGGCAGAAAGGGATGGCCACGCGGCCTTCGGCCGCTCGCCATGACAAAGCGGCAGGAAGGGATTGCCACGGCTTGCTGGCGCAAGCCTCGCAATGACAAAGTGGCATGACGCTGTGGTCCTTCACCGCGAATGCCCTGCAACGAAGCAGATGCGGTGAGATCCGGTCCGCCCGAAGGGTAAAAAAAATGGCGATTATAATGAAATATAGGCAAGGAAAAAACGTGATGTTTGTGCTTTTTATGAAAATGATGAATACTGCATTTAAGTAAAGATTGACAAAACCATCGCAATTTTTTTATGAATAGGTCAGGCTGCAGAATTGAGAGAAAAACTCCTCCAAATTCTTTTTTGGTTTTTTTATGCAGCCACGGTTGTTTTTTGGTTTAAAAACAGTTTTTCTTGGCTTAAAGAAATCTCTCTGTCTCCCCTCATTCCCTTTGCCGGTTTTATTTTGATTTCCATTGTGAGGCTTGCCGCCCGCTTCCGTTCATACAAAACACCGCGGATATCGTTTTCCAAAAAAAAAGCCCTTATTTTGCTGGCCATCCTGGTTATTGCCGCCGGTGTCCGCATTCCCTGGTTTTTAAACGGATATGGGGTGAACACCAGCGATGACGCCGTCACCATGCTGATGGCGAAACATATCGCCGAAGGAAAACAGCCTCCTGTTTATTTTTACGGACAACTCTATCAAGGGTCTCTCTATTCCCATACCGCAGCGCTTTTCATTCTCTTTTTCGGCTATTCCCACTTTGGCATGCAGATTTCTATTTTTATTTTTTTCCTGGCCTTCATCGCCCTTCAATTCTTCCTGGTCGATGACCTGTTTTCTTTGAAATCGGCCGTACCGGCGGCGCTTTTTTATGCGCTCCCCATCGGCCATCTCATCTATCTCAGTTTTTTCAATTCGGCGGCTTTTCCCCTTGTCCTGCTTTTGGGATCTCTGATCATGCGGCTTTCGGTTGGGGCTGTCTATAAAAATAAAACCCATTGGATTCCCGCTGTCGGGTTTTTTTGGGGATTGGCGTTTTGGACCCACCAAATCACCATTGGATTTATCCTCACTTCCGCCATCATATTGATCTTCAATTGGAAGGGCCGGTGGAAAAAATACCTCGGCGTTCCCGTCTATGCTGCTCTCGGCGGTCTGCCCCTTATCTTGGCTGAGATCTTTTGGGATTTCCGCCTGCTGAAATTCCTGTGGCCCGCAGGCGAAGAGCACCTGGGAGGAAATTCAGTTTTTTCTTCCCTCGAATTGATGACCCATCTTTTCTCCAGGCCGGTTGGATTGGCCGGTCACATCGTTTTGGCAGGTGTCTTTGCAGGAAGCCTGGTCCTGATAGTCCCTTCCTTAAAGTCAAGGCGGTTTGTTCCCCAAAGTCTTTTCAGCCTGTTCTTTTTTGTCTTTATCCTGATTTTTTTGCTGTCCGGCTTCAGCGGCAGAAATTTAGTCAGATACTTGTTTCCCCTTTACTTTTGCCTGCCGGTCCTTCTGCTTGGTCTTTTTGAACCGTTCCGTTTCCGGTTTAAACAGGCCGCCATGATTTTAACTGTGCTTTGTGTGTGTGCAGGACTGAACCTCAAGGGAATCCAATCAGACTTAAGAGAGGTCAAATCCGGCCACCGCGGGAACACTGAAGTTCTTGCGGCCATGGAAAACACCGGAAAACGCTATTGGAGGGGAGAATTCTGGACCGCCTATCTCTTAACCGCCCTGAGCGGTGAAAGCATCATCGCCGACTCCTTTTCAGTCAACCGGTATTATCCATACAGACTCATGTATGACAACCAGGCGGAAACGGAAAATTTTGTTTTTTTTACCGGAGAAAAAAGCCCCACTCCACACATGGCGGAACGTTTTATCCGCCTGCTGGATTCATTTGCCGTGAAATATAAAAAGCAAGCAGTGGAAAATCACATCCTGGTCTATGATATAAAAACGCCGGTGTTCCCCGGGGCACTGCTTGCCCCGGTGCATCCCGGATTTCCCTTTCCGGAATTGGCCGAAACTTGTCTTTCCGAAGGAATTCTCGATCTGAATATCATAAATTCAGGTGTGGTGATGGGCGCTGACTACTGGATACATGCCGGAATTCCGGATTACAGCTCTGTGGTACAAAAATTCCCGGCGGCTAAAGGAAAAACAACGGTCTCCCTTCCCAGTCCCCCTCGGAGAAAATTTCCTGTTTCCTTTCACCTGAATTATAAAGGGCTGAAAATGGCTCATACCGAAACACATATTCTTTATGAAGGCGAGAGGGGAAAAACCGGGCCGGAGAAACGGAACAAAAAAATGGTGTACCGCTCCGGATTCGGTTCTCCTGTTGTTATAAACGGCCAAAGGATGAGAGTGTGTTTTAAAGACGCGAATATTGAAATAAAGAAAAAAAAAGAAGGAGCCGAAAAAATTCAAATCCAGCTGCACTCTCCCTTTGATTTTAATGATCCCGCCTGGTACGGGGAATTTCATCAGGAAATTCAAATCCACATTGATGGGGAGCTGATCCGGTCGGATGTGCTGAATCCGGGAGAAAACACCGTGACTGTTTCTCTTCCCGGCCAAAACAAAAAAGAGGGCTTTTTATTGCTCACCCTGCGCTTTAAATACCATTCTTTTTTTGATTTCGCCCCTTATGGAAAAGCCGCTGCTTTGTTAGGTGAGATTGACTTCCATTGACTCCCTCATTGATAGAAGGAGGCCTTGAGGATGCCTTCGCTGAACCGGGGAGAAATCCCGGCCTCACGCCGGCCAAAAAATCAAAATCAACGGCACTCCAATCAGCACAATCAGTATTTCCAGAGGCAATCCCATTCGCCAGTAGTCACTGAACCTGTAGCCGCCAGGCCCCATGACCAGAGTGTTGGACTGATGTCCGATGGGGGTCAGAAAGGCGCAGGATCCTCCCACAGCAATTGCCATGAGAAAAGGATCGATAGACGCCCCTAAGCCCTGGGCCAAACTGATGCCGACCGGCGCCATCAGCACCACGGTGGCGGCGTTATTGATAATGTCCGAGAGGAACATGGTTATCACCAGGATCAAGGCGATCACTCCCCAAAAAGGAAGCCTCTCGCCCACTGTTGAAATTTGTCCTGCGATAAAATCAGCACCGCCTGACGTTTCCATGGCCTCGCCCACAGGAATCATAGCTCCCAGAAGAACAATCACCGGCCAGTCAACGCTGGCATACATCTCCTTAAGAGGCAGCATTCCGGATAAAACCATGGCGACCGCAGCCATGGCAAAAGCGACCTGCACCGGCAAAAGCCCGGTGACCACCAGGACGATGGACGTAAAAAAAATGGCCAGGCTTAAGCTTATTTTTTTTTGATATCCGATCCGGAGCCCCCGCCGGGCCAGGGGAAGGCATCCGATGCTGGGATTGATATCGTGAATCATGGGCACCCGGCCCTGCAGCAAAAGGACATCGCCGGCCTGGAAAGAAATATGGTCAAGCCGTTTCCTTATTTTTTTTCCGCGGCGGGCCACAGCCAGCAGATTGACCCCGAACCGGCTTCGCATCTTCATCCCCGACGCCGTATTCCCGATCAGCGGGGAATCCGTCATAACGATCACTTCGCTGACCGCGATATCTTTTGACCCGGCGGCGTCTTTTCGGAACTGCTTGCCGCCGACCAGTTCCAAGCCGGTGTCATTTAGAAAAGTCTTCAGCGCTTCGGTATCTGTTTCCAGAATGATGATATCCCCGGCCTGCAGTTCTTCACTTTTGTCCGGCGCGTGGATGCGTTTTTCCCGGCGGACCATTCCCAGTATCTGAACATCGGCTTTTGATATTTTTTTAAGTTCCCCCAGGCATGTTCCTTTCAGTTTTGAATCTTTACCCACTTTCACTTCGGTGATGTATTCATCAATTTCAAAAAGATCCTTGTCTGATTTTTCCGCCTGGCGTTTGGGCAGAAACCGCCAGCCGATCAAAGTCACAAAGACAATGCCGGTCAAGGCCACCCCGGCACCCACCGGGGAAAAATCAAACATGCCGAAGGCTGTCCCCGTTTCATCGGCCCGGAAAGTGGCGATGATGATATTAGGAGGAGTGCCGATCAATGTGACCATCCCCCCCAGAAGCGAAGCGAAGGAAAGGGGCATGAGATAATAGGAAGGGGATTGCCCGCTTTTCCGCGCCATATGAACAGCAATGGGCATCATGACGGCCACAGCGCCGACGTTGTTCATAAAGGCTGACGCCGCCCCCGCCAGCAGGGATAAAGCTATGATTTGCAGCAGCTTCTTTTTGCCGGCTTTCATCACCCATTTTCCGAGGACATCGATCAGCCCGGAAAACTCCAGGGCTTTGCCTATAATCAAAACCGCGGCCACAGTGATCACAGCCGGATGGCCGAATCCGGAAAAAGCCCGGTCCGGGGAGATAATCCCCGCCGCCACCAGCAGAAAAAGCGCGATCAGCGCCACAAAGTCATGCCGTATGCGGCCCCAGGCGAAAAGCCCCAGAGCCAGGAGAAGTGTGGAAAAAACAATGATTTGATTCATTTCTCGGCCTGCTCATCAGCCAGGGTTAACATCCCGTTGTAAAAATCAGAGTACAATATTATGACACAAAATAAAAGCCGCCGCCTCATTGAATCCTGCCGCCGCTAAGGGATTATAAATCCGCTTTTTCGAACTCTCAATCTCACGCCTCTCTTGCACGGTCACTTGACTTTTCACATCAATAATGTGAATTATTATGTGAAAATGCCAATGCATTCATCATCCCGGCTAAGAAGGAAAAAATGAAAAAATTCAAATTTGGGATTTTACTCGCGGCGATGCTCATTGCGGGCACCGGTTCATTTACGGCTTCCGGAATTTTTTCCGGTGAAGAGCCGGTTCCCCGGATGGCGCCTTTGGATGAGGATTTTTTAAAGCTGCAGAAAGATTTCGGCACGGCTTTCCTCCGGCAGCGCACCGGCGAGGGTTATCCTCTGGGATTGATCCCCATTCCGCATGACCTTTCTTATTTCCAGGATTTGCCCAGAGTGGAAATCGCGGGCCTGCCGGCTCAATACAATCTCCGGAACAGGAACAAATTGACTCAGGTGAAAAATCAGGGGAACTGCGGCTCCTGCTGGGCTTTCGCCACCTATGGATCCCTCGAGTCATTCCTCATGCCCGCCAGGAATTGGGATTTTTCGGAACAAAATCTCATTCAGAACCATGGATTCGATTACGGACCCTGCGCGGGCGGCCAGATTTTGATGTCCGCGGCTTACCTCGCCAGCTGGGACGGGCCGGCCAATGAAATCGACCATCCGTATGATCATTATTCCATCGACGGAGCGCCGGTGAAGAAGCATGTCCAGGAAATCATGTTCATCCCTCCGCGGTCAGGTCCTTTGGACAACGACCCCATTAAAAACGCGGTGATGAAGTACGGCGCCGTTTACACTTCCATGTGGTGGAAAAGCTCCTGTTTCAACTCACCAAACAACGCCTATTACAACAAGAACGACGAAGAAGGGGGTCATGCCGTGACCATTGTGGGGTGGAACGATAATTTCAGCCGCAACAAATTCAACACCATTCCTCCAGGTGACGGAGCCTTCATCGTCAGAAACAGCTGGGGGAAAAACTGGGGCGACGGCGGTTATTTTTACGTGTCGTATTACGACAGCTATTTCGGCAAAAAAAGCTATAACGCCGTGGTCACCGCCGAGGATAAAACCAATTACACCGATATTTACCAGTATGATGATCTGGGATGGGTGAATTCATTCGGATACGGCAGCGACACCGCCTGGTTCGCCAATATTTTCACCTCCCGGTCCAACGTTCCCCTGACTGCGGTCAGTTTCTACACCGCTTCCACCCGAAATCCATACGAAATTTATATCTATAAAGATGTGGCCGCGGGCCGCCCCCGCAGCGGAACCCCTGTGCTGACGCAAAGCGGCCGGATTGACACTCCCGGATATGTCACGGTGGAACTCAACCGGTCCATAAATCTTTCCAGAAATAAAAGTTTTTCGGTGGTGGTGAAACTGACCACCAACGGCTATAAATATCCTATTCCTGTTGAGTATCCTGTTTCAGGATACAGCAGCCTCGCCCGGGCCGGCGCCGGGGAAAGTTTTCTCAGCTCCAACGGAAGCAGCTGGAGCGATATCCACACCGCCTGGAGCGGCTCGCACGCCCATACCAACGTATGCCTTAAAGCCTTTACCGGATATCCCCCTAAGAAACTCACCCTAACCGCCGGACAAGGCGGGACCACCGACCCCTCTCCCGGAACCCATACGTATGACTTGGGCACAACCGTAACCGTTAAGGCCATCCCCCATAATTATTATTTTTTCACCAACTGGAGCGGAAACCTTTCCGGCTCAAAAAACCCGGATACGGTCACCATGGATTCGGATAAATCCGTCAAGGCCCATTTCAGGCTGATCCATCCGCCAGCCAATGTGAGCGGCCGGCAAACTCTCAACAGGTCCCTGTTTCAGGGCGAATATATAAACGTTTTAGAATGGGAGGCCAACCCTAACAACAGCGGTATCAACATCACCAAATACAGAATCTATCAAATGGACGGCAGTCAAAAAAATCTCCTGGCTGAGCTGAACGCAGATACTTATGAGTACTGGCACCGGGATGTGGATGAAAGCACCCCGCACACCTATGCGCTGGCCGCCGTAAACGCCGGCGGCAGGGAAGGCAAACCGGTCTATTTGACCATACAATAAGAGGAGCCATGACATGAAAAAAAGTGTGTTGTTATTCAGCGCAGCTCTATTCCTGTTCATCATATCAGGATCTTTTCTCCACGCCCAAAACGGAAGCCGGTTCCGGATTGAAGGGGTGGTCCATTACTTCCAACCCGCGGACACCGTATTCCAAGACATTTACGGCGGGGGAATCACCTACGGAGGAGAAATCGGCATCCGGCTGGGGGGATGGATAAGCCTTTGGGCCGGGGGCGATTTTTACAGCCAGACCGGCGAAACCACTTTCACCGGTGAAACAACCGAACTTCAGATCATGCCCATTTACGGCGGACTGATGTTTGAACTCCCCGGCGAAACATTCCGCCCCTACACGGCCTTCGGTTTGGGGTATTTCCTCTACAAAGAAGAAAGCCCGATCGGCGGGGTTGAAGGCGGAGAAATGGGATACATCTCTCAGTTAGGTGTGAGGATCCATGTGACCGGTTCCTTGTTTTTTGATATCAAAGGCGGCTACAGCTACTGCAAAACACAGCCTGCGGAATTCGAAACCGGCCTGGGCGGTTTCAAAGGCGGGATCGGGATCGGACTGGAGTTTCAGCCGTAATCATGTGTACCTGGACTGTCAGGTGTACCTATAAAAAGAAAAAAGGAAAGATTATGAAACGGAAAAAAAGTTTATTCCCGCTGATCATGGGTGCCGCCGCGGCGGCCTTCATGCTGACGGCCGTAACGGCATGCCGGTTGGGTGAACAAAACAGCGAAGACCTGCCTCCTCTGGACCCCCAAGTGGTGCAGGACCAGGATGATATGACCCGGGATGACTACAAACCCATCCCAGGACGCAACTGGGCCGATCCTTCGCTTAAACCGGAACGGGGTTTCCGCCTGGCCGTGGTGGCCATTGATTTCCCTGACCAGCCTTTTGTGATCACCCTTCCCAAGAAATCGGACCCGTTCGGCAACCCGCAAATCGATCCCATCGCAAGGGAAGACGTGCCTCAGTTCTATGCCGATTTCTTCATGAAACCCAGCGAGGTCAACAACGGCCACACTATAAACGGATACTGGATGGAGCAGTCCCGGGGAAAATTCGGCATCACCGAGGTCGACGTCTTTGGACCCTACCGCATGCCGGACCCCATTTGGAATTACGGTTTAAACGAGTACGGCCAGGAAGACCAGACTCCGGATGGAAGCATTGCCGACGGCCGGATGGAGCGGGACTGTGATGCCATTTGGATCCAGGATGTGGGGGAAGATATCCGGGATAACTACGACGCCGTCCTCCGGATTTACGCCAGCTATGACGAAACCGGAGTGTGGCAGGAATTCGGAGAAATGAAATTCAACAACAAGGAAGATATCCCTCCGGAATGGGGCAATCCCAATCCGGACATGCCCCGCTGGATCACCACCCGGTACGTGGAATGGACCAGCTGGCTGGCGGGTTCCCAGCAGTGGGGGCTTTCTTCCATGCGCCAGGGTGAGAACTCCGGAACCATCACCCATGAGCTGGGCCATTTCGCATTCCGGCTTCCCGACCTCAACAACAATCCCTATGTCAAGCCCTACCGGAGAGCAGCGGCCGGAACCTGGGATATGATGGACCGGGGGTGTTTTAACGGGCCCGGCGGGCCGCATATGCGCTGGGTGGTTCCCCCGACTCAAGGTGCGGCCATGCCCGCCGGCCTGATGGTGCGGAACCGCCTGGAGAACGGATTTATTGATGAGTCCCTATTTCTGAGATTAAGCCGGGAAGGCCTGGCCCGAACCGGCCTGGCTGTGGCGGAGGTTACGGCCCGGGCGGTGGAGCCCCTGCCTGAAACATTCACCGGCATCATGGTCAGGCTCGACGGCACTCCGGAGGGTGACCGAACCCCTCCCGGCGACCCGGCTGAAAATCCCCTCTCGGCGGGAATTCCCAATTATAATTTCTATACCCTGGAAGTGGTGCAGCGGATAGGCTACGACTCATTCACTCCGGATAATGGGGTCCTTATCGCCAAGAACAAAGACAGCCTCCGCGGCTGGAACGGCGGGCCCAATGGCTTCAACAGCTACATCTGGGTCATCGATGCCCATCCTGAAGACATCAACATGGTGGACTATGTCAAGCCCACCGGCGAGAAAGTGATGCGGACCATCGCCGATTACCGGCAGTTGAACGACGCGCTTTTCCATGCCGGACTCGATTCCGGGAGCTTTTACGAATGGGAAGACACTCCCAACCGGCTGCATTTTTATGTCATCGATCTGCACAAGGACGAACGGGGTATTCTTTCCTACACCCTGGCCGTCCGGTCCTTGGAAGGCGACGGAACCCGGGAGCGGGGAGCGGCTTTGAAAGCGCCGGAGGAGGCGGAAATTAATAATCCCCACACTCCGGTCATCTTCACCCTCAGCAACACCGGAGCGGCCGCGGATGCGGAATCGGCGCTTCATCCCTCAGACGCAGGTGTGCATCTCAATTCGGATGTCTACCGGCTCTCGGTTTCGATGGAGGGGGAAGGCTGGTCCGCACAGCTGCTCAACGGTCTGGCCGCCGTGGAGGCCGGTCAATCTCATCCGGTGACGGTTTATGTCACAGCGGAGGAGAGCGGTGTGCCGCAGGCGACACTGACCCTGCGGGCGGTTTCCGAAAGCGACCCGGCCCAGGCCGCAGAAGCTGTGGTCACTGTATTCAGGTAAGCCGAAAAACCAGGATTTCAGAACCGTCCCGGTGCCGTTTTTTTGCCGGGTTTTTTAAAGGGGGAAAAATGAAACATGCGATTATTCTCTGTTTATTAGTATCGTTGTTGATGATGCCTGCTTTCACCGCGGATGTGGACATCACAGGACGGGTCAAGCTTTTTTCTTCGGTTTTCCTGACCAAAAACCTTGAAGGAAAATTTTTCTCCCACGAAAGCGGCGAATTTGCCCTGAAAAGGCTGGAAGCCCGGCTTGGTTTTTCCGGCTCCCTGGCCGATAACATCTCTTTTTCCGTCCGGTTTGACAGCTTCACCAGTCCCGATGCCTGGTTGGCTCCGGACTCTTTCCCGGAATCCAGCTCCCTGGGAGCGCCGGCCGGCACCGAGCCTTTTGATATATTTCTCTATGAAGGGCACATCCTCTTTCGCCGTTTTCTTGTCCCCGGATTGAAACTCACGGTTGGAAAACAAAGAATACAATGGGGGACAACGGGCAAAATGAGTGTGGTGGACAATCTGAATCCGGTTGATTTCGCCAACTTTTTGACCTTTGATCCGGACTATTTCATGGAACGCAGGCCGCAGACGGCAATGAATCTGGAATATCAGCTCTCAAGCCGGGCCCGGCTTCAGTTGATCTGGCTTCTTTCGCGTCAGCACAGTCCTTTGCCCGCAGGGTTCACCAGAATGATGGCATCGCCCTCCACTGTTATTTACAGGGACCACGTGCATATAGAACAGGAAAAGCCGCTTCTCAAGCATACCAACTTAGGCTTCAGGTATTCCACCGTCCTCCTCCAGGCTGAATGGGGGCTGAGTTATTATCACGGCAATTATCATCTTCCGGTTCTCAAAGGACTGACCACACTTCCGTGGAGAAGGGATCAGTTTTATCAATATCCCCAAAAAGACATCTTTGGTTTGGACGTGTCGGGAAAATTTTTTTCCATAGGTTTCCGGGCGGAAGGCGCTTACATCCGGCCCGAAAAGATGGATGGCTTCATGGCGCAGGCCCATGTCATCGATGGGATTTATCTGGTTGAAAAAACGGTGTTTTCTCTTTTTGAAAAAGATTATTTTCAATATGTTCTGAGTGTGGATCACACCCTGGGAATTGCGGACGGATTATATATAAACGCCCAGTATATTCATGGGTTTTTTGATGAACGTGATTATAGTGAAAAAGCAGAGCGGCATCTGAAATTCCAAAGCGGTATGTTTTTTGGCGAAATCCAAGATTATATATTCGGACAGGCCAAGCTGAACCTCCTGGGAAAAAACTTAAAGATAGAATTAAAGGGAATTATCGAATTCGCTGACAGCCGCACACCGGTGGTATGGATGCCCTCCATCCGGTATAAAGCATTTGATGACGCCGCTCTTCAAGCCGGCCTCTTCCTTGTTTCGGGTGGTGATGAAAACACCAAATTCGGAATTTTCAAAGACGACAAACTGGCCTATTTTGCATTCACATTGGATTTTTAAACGGCTTGAAAAATCAAGGCATGCTCCGGCCGGACCCCGGCTTCCTGCCCGGCGCCTCGCATCTGCAATAACGCCGGCCTTTTCTCTTCTGGATCAGAATTTTTTTCAGCCGACAAAAATAATCAGGCGGGCCAGGCGAAATTTATCTTTATTCAGCAAAAGCAGCTCCGCAGTCTGACCGCCGGCGGAATATTCGATCCGGTAGTCCTGTCCCTCCTGGAAATGTTTGGGTAAAACCCCCACTTTTCCGATGCGGTTGAGACCGAAATCACCGGCATCCAGGGTGATCCGGTCGGCCTGATCAAGATCGGCCCTGTTTGTGAAATCAGCGAATGTGACCTCGCCGGCCCGTTTCCCGCAAATGCCGAGAAAGGTTCCCTTGATCGTTCCTCTTTGTTTCAGATCACTCTCTGTTCCGGCAAGGTAATAAACGGAATTCAGCGCGGATTCCAATTCCCGGATATCACCGCGGGACTCTTCCAGCTCACCCTCCAGATTATCGATTTGATTTTGGAAGCGGCTTGTCTCATCCGCATATTGCTTCTGCATCTGATCCAATTTGCCCGATAAATCTTGTTTCTGGGATTCCAGGTTATCTATCCGGTTTTGCAGTTCTTCCTTTGTTTCAGCGGTCTCTTTTTTCTTAGCCCGCATGACGGCACCCGGAGAAATATCGGCTGTCCCTTGGGTGACAAAACTTCCGAAAATCCCCTCATTGAAATAATTCCAAACCCGGAATCCTACCAGAATAGGATGAAAAAGCAGCGCTTCGGATAAATATTCCCGGGCTTCCTGTGAGGATAATCCCTGTTCCTGGGTGAGATAATCATAAGCGATCCCCCAATGGCTGTCCCCCGGCATCACCTCCCGGGCCTCGGGGATCTGCGTCTCCAGCCGGCTCTTCTGCTGTTCCAGCTCCGCGATGGTTTCATCTTTTTCATCCAGTTCTGTTTCCAATTCCTCCACTTTTTCCTGGATAAGGGGAATTTCTTCCTCCGGAAGCTCCGGTATGACTTCTTCACCGGGACCGCATGATACGGAAAAAAGAAAAATAAGCGTCATCAATCCTGCCATGGAAAGAAGATGGGTTGAAGTTGATTTTGTTTTTAGTTTCATTGTCATGCCCTCCCTATTTCTTAACATACAAAAAACATGCCAAATTATGTTTTCATTGAGCCTCCCAGCCCGCCGGGAGGAAAAGAGTGAAAAAAATGTTTCTTCGCAAGAACCTTCCCTCCGGGTGTCCAGCCGAACAGGACATTTCGCGGAAAATAAAAAAACCGGAGAATCCCAATCCGTTTGACTTCCCTTGACCTTATGATTTATCATCCTGAAAAAAATTGCCATAAAAGGGAAATATGTGCAAAGAAAAACGTGAAATTTAGGCTATTTATAAAAATGATGAATATCGGCGTTAAAGAAGAATTGATAAAACATCGCCATTTTTTCATGAATTTATCATGTGTATAATACACCACGAACCATGAAAATGATCCCAATGTCATTCCCTGAGCGGAGCACTTTTTGAGTGTGTCATCCCGCGGTGCGGAGCATCTTTGCGTGTGTCATTCCGCGGCACCCAGTGCCGCGGAATCCCTGACTGCTTCGTCTGGGCGGCTGGTTCCGCTTTCACGAGGCAGAAAGGGATTGCCACGGCTTGCTGACGCAAGCCTCGCAATGACAAGGGGCATGTCATCCCGGAGCACGCCGTGCCTGTGAGTGTGTCATCCCGCGGTGCGGAGC
>JAWODN010000028.1:0-27753 GCA_046483285.1 Candidatus Aminicenantota bacterium
ATCCCCCTGGACAAAAAAATCGCCGAAACTTATTCCCGGGGGGATATTTTGATCGACGTTCTTCCCGGTTTAAAAAAATCCTTTATGAATTTATACCGGCGATTGAATTCCATACTGTCAGGCATCTCCCCGGGGGAGAAGCGGATATGAAGCAGCTGGCGGTAATCAGTGGGAAAGGGGGCACCGGCAAGACCATTCTGAGTGCTTCTTTCGCCGTTCTGGCGGAAAATCATGTCACAGCCGACTGCGACGTGGACGCCGCCAATCTTGACCTGCTTCTCAAAAGCCGGGTCCTGGAAACGCACCCTTTTTCAGGAAGCAAAACCGCGGTCCTGAATTCCGAAAAATGCACCTCCTGCGGTCAATGCTCGGAGGTCTGCCGGTTCGGGGCGGTGTCTCGAAGCGAAGACGGGAGATATGCCATAGACCCCGTCGCATGTGAGGGATGCGCGGTCTGTTCACATGTCTGTCCGGAAAAAGCGGTGGATATGGTGCCGTCCAAGTCCGGAGAGTGGTTTGTTTCTCATACCACTTACGGCCCGATGGTGCATGCCAGATTGGGAATAGGCGAAGAAAGCTCGGGCAAACTGGTGACGGAAGTCCGCCGGCATGCGAAAAAAATCGCGGAAGAAGAAAACAAAAGCCTGGTGATTATTGACGGCCCCCCTGGGATCGGATGCCCGGTTATCGCATCACTGTCCGGAGTGGATTTGGCGGTGGTTGTCACCGAGCCTTCCTCCTCCGGCATTCAAGATATGGAAAGGGTCATCCAAACGGCGGCTCATTTTCAAACCGCTGTCGCTTGCGTGATCAACAAATACGACATCAATCTCCGGCAGACTGCAGCCGCAGCGGCGTGGTGCCTCCGGAAAGGCATTCCTTTATTGGGAAAAATCCCCTTCGACGAAAAGGTGATTGAAGCCGTAATCAAAGGAATCCCTCCCGCGGCCGCCGGCAACGGCGGAGCCGGGGCGAAAAGTATCCGCAACGCCTGGGAAAAGACTCAATCCCTTCTGTCGGAAACCGCCTCACATATGCCGCCGGGCCGGCAGGGGAATCCTTCATCTTCAATTGAGGATAAAACATGAAAAAATCAAACCTTAAATATGTTGTGGATCTGGCCATGTTTCTCTGTGTCACCGGAGTGGCCGGCATCGGTATCCTGATGGGATTTTTTCTCGCCGAAGGCCCCACGGTCAGGGAACAGGATAAATACTTTCTCAGCCTCCACCGTCATCAATGGGGGGAAATTCATCTCTGTCTTTCCGTCGTTTTCACTTTTCTGATCATTCTTCATCTTTTCCTCAATTGGAAATGGGTCAAATGCAAAACCCGGGATCTCTTTAGAAGCGGCTGGAAAATCGTTCTGATCGCCGCCGCGGTTCTGGCCCTTCTGATTCCCCTTATATTCTGGGCTTTTTTTCCCAAATATCCGCCGGAATATTTCGACTACGGCCGCGGCGGACGCCGGTCGCTGGGTACGGTTCCATCCCAAATTCAGCCGCAGGACGATCCAGCCCGGAAGGAAGAACCCCCACGGCAGGAAGAATCCGCCCGGCCGCTTTCTGAACGTCCCCGGGGGAACGCTCAAACTCCCCCCCGGGATGAAGAAGCGGAACATAAAGAGATGCTCGTCCACGGCCGGCTGGAAACCGGCCCGGAAGGGATTGTGCTGCACGGGCAAATGACCATGCAGGACGTGATCAGCCAAACCGGTATTCCTTATGAAAAAATCGCGGCGGCTTTGGACCTTCCTTACCGTATTCCTCTGCAGGAATCGCTGGGCCGTTTGAGGCGCCGCTATGGATTCACCATGGTGGAACTGCGCGACACAATCGAAAAAATAATAAAGGAACAAAAGCAAACCACCCGCTGACCCGCCCCTGCCCCTTGTATTTGCGGAAACTCCGGGCTGCTCACCAATCCGGGCATAAGCTTTTTGCAATTTATATCAATATTTTTATAATATACCTGTCTTATTCCCCGGCCGGGAAGAAATCAGGCCGGCTAATGAGCGGGCCGGAATCGCCGCAATTGAGAGGCACAGAAATGGATGATAAAAAAGAATTAGACCAATTCGCCAAAGAGCTCCAGGAGCAGATCCTCAAACAGTACCGGGACGTCTATTCAGAAGCCGTTATCGAACGCTGGCAGAATCCCCGCAACTTGGGGGCTCTGGACCGGCCTGACGGATACGCCCGCATCCAAGGCTCATGCGGAGACACCATGGAAATGTTCATTAAAGTCAAGGATGACGTTTTGACGGAATGCACCTTCCTGACCGACGGCTGCGGCACCACCATCGCCTGCGGCAGCATGGCCACTGAAATCGCCCGCGGCAAAAAATTGACTCAAGCCCTGGTATGGGTGAGCGGCCGGGAAATTTTGAAAAGGCTGGGGGGGCTTCCCCGGGACAACGTCCACTGCGCCCAATTGGCCGCGGAAACACTGCGCATGGCCATGGCGGATTATCTCCGCCAAAAAAAGAACCCCTGGAAAAAACAATACAGGAAAACATAATCAGCCCCGGCCTTTGAGTCCGCAGAAGAGGAGGTAAATATGAAAGAATGTCAGGAAAGCAAAAATATGGAATTCTGCAACTGCAGCTATGACCCTTGCAGCCGCAAAGGTGTATGCTGTGAATGCCTTCAATACCATTGGCGGATGGAGGAACTCCCTGCCTGTCTTTTTCCGGATGATGTGGAAAAAACATATGACCGGTCTTTAAAAAGATTCATCGAAATCCATAAAAACCGGATTTGAATTTTCATGACGTCTCAAATCAAGCATGTGTACGGACCGGTTCCTTCCCGGCGTCTGGGTTTTTCTCTGGGCGTGGACATTATACCGTATAAGACCTGCACGCTGGATTGCATCTATTGTCAATTGGGCCCCACTTCAAAAAAAAGGGGGGACCGGGAAGAATTTTTCCCTGAATCCGAAATTCTTGACCAAATCCGCAGCCGGATTCAATCCGGATCTCAAATCGACTATATCACCTTTTCCGGCTCCGGCGAACCCACTTTGCACCAAAGAATCGGAAGGCTTATCCGGAGCATAAAGCGCATGACCGGGATTCCGGTGGCGGTCCTCACCAATTCCACCACCATAACCTCTCCTCAAGTCCGGAAAGAACTTATGGCGGCCGATCTGGTGGTCCCCTCTTTGGACGCGGCCACCCAGGCGGTGTTCGAAAAAATCAACCGGCCTCTTGAGGGCCTTCACATTCAGGATATCATCCAGGGTTTGAAGACTTTCAACCAAGATTTTAAAGGCGCTGTGTGGGTGGAAATTCTTTTGGTCAAAGGCGTCAATGATTCCGATGATCATATCCGGGCCTTGAACAAAGCCCTGAATGAAATCAAACCGGACAAAATTCAGCTGAACACAGTGGTGCGCCCCCCGGCCGAATTCTTCGCGAAACCGTTAAGTTTCAAAGAACTGGAGCACATCCAAACCCTCCTCAGCCGCAAAAGCGAGATCATTGCCGATTTCGGCCCCAAACACCAGCCGGCGATATCGGAAAACCTGAAAGAATCCATCGCCGCCTTGATCAGGCGCCGGCCGGTCACCCTGCCGGATATTTCCAGCTCTCTGGGGATGAACAAAAACGAGGTCATCAAGTATCTGAATCTTCTTCTCAATGAAAAGATGATTAAAACCGTCCAATTTGAAAATAAGACCTATTATGAACCCGGGGAAAATTCATCATGAAAAAACTCCAAGATATGTCCAAGGAAGAATTGATCAGCCTGCTGGAAGACGCTGCAAAAAATTGGCTGGCTCACGACGGTCTTTGGTTTCAGGCCGTCGAAAAAATATTCGACATGAAGACCGCCATTGATCTGGACCGGAAGGCCTGGGAAAAATTCACGGTCATTGAAGCCAACCGCATTATGAAACGTTTGAACATGCCGCCCGGAGGCGGTTTGAATGCCCTGGAGCACGCCTTGCAGTTCCGGTTATACGCCCGTATCAATGAACAGGAATTCATTCACCAAGGCCCGGGAAAGGCGGTTTTCCGGATGAATAAATGCCGGGTCCAGGACGCCCGCAAACGGAAAGGCCTGGAGGATTTTCCCTGCAAAGACGTTGGTGTCGCCGAGTACAGCGGTTTTGCCGCCGCCATCGATCCCCGCATCCGGACCCGCTGCCTGGCCTGCCCCCCGGACCCTCATCCGGAGGAATATTGGTGTGCGTGGGAATTCACCATCCCCTAGCCTGGCCTATACCTTAGAAAATCGTTTCCATGTGGTCATGGGGGCGGGTGATGGATCGCCGCCACGCGGATGTCCCCAGCGAGGACATCCGCGTGGCGGCAATCCCGGCCCGCACCTGCGGTCATGTCGTCCCTTTTATTTTTCTTTTTTTTTCTTGTCGATTATGGTAACAATATAATTTGAACATTCAAATTTCATCCTCAAAAGAAAGCTGTCTATTGCGGGGGAGGTATGCGGAAGCCGGATGCTCTGTTCAGCCGTGAGGCCGCCGTTGCGGTTTATACTGGGTTTAATCATCTCTTTAAGGAGTAAAGATGTTTAAAAATACAGATTTTCCCAAAGCTAAAAAATACTGGTTTGAGGGTAAATTCTACGACTGGGACACGGCCGTGCTTCATCCCATGACTCACGGCCTCCATTACGGCAATTCGGTATTCGAAGGAATCCGTGCGTACGAAACCAGCAAAGGCCCCGCCGTATTTCAGCTGGGAAAGCACATCGACCGTTTCCTGCGTTCCGCAGGCGTTTTAAAAATGGAAGTGGCCTACTCCAAAACAGAAATTATTAATATTATTTTAGAGGTCATGAAAGTCAATCAACTGCAATCCGCTTATATCCGCCCGCTGCTTTTCTATTCCTACGGCAATTTGGGATTGATTCCCAAATCATCACCCGTGGAATTTTTGGTGGGAGCCTGGCAATGGGGAGCTTATTTGGGAGAAAACCAGGCCGCCGGTGTGACCATTTATATTTTGCCGTGGCGCCGGGTCCACCACAGTCAGTATGACATGTCCGCCAAGTTGGGCGGCATTTACGTTCAATCCACCATCTGCGGATTGATGGCCCGGGAAAAAGGATGCGACGAGGCCCTTTTCCTTAACCTGGAAGACCGGGTTGCCGAAGGGCCGGGAGAAAATATTTTTATCGTGAAAGAGGGCGTCCTCAAAACCAATGACAGCTCGGAGTCCGTTTTAAAAGGCATCACCCGGAGCAGCATTTTGGAAATGGCACAAGACATGGGGATACCGACACGGGTAGAGCCCATCACCAAAGAAGAGCTTATCGGCGCCGACGAAGCCTTCTTCACCGGGACCGCAGCCGAAGTTGCGCCCATCACCCGGCTAAAGGACGGCTCCCAAAAAGGGGCTCCTGAGAAAGAATACGTCATCGCCGCCGGAAAACCAGGGGAACTCACAGAAATAATCAGCCGGAATTACCAGGATTGCGTCCGGGGGAAACTTAAAAAGTATGAGCACTGGCTTACCTACGTGAATTCCTGAAAATGGTGCCGTTGGATGAAATTGAATTTTTCCCCCATCGGGGTGATTCATTCGCCGTTCAAGCATAAAGATGATGTCGACCGGGAACGTCACCGGAGTGAAGACGGTTTTGCAGGCATAGAAGGAGAATTGGAAGTTTATCCGGAATTCTCCGGCGGCCTCAAAGACATCGATGGATTTTCCCACCTGGTGGTGATTTTCGCATTCCATGATTCAGAAGGAGGACACCTTACAGCTCGTCCTCCCCACGACCATAAAGAACGCGGGGTTTTCGCCACCCGGAGCCCCCGCCGGCCCAATCCTGTCGGAATGACGGTTGTCCGGTTCCGCGGCCGTTCCGGCCGCCTCTTGAAAATCTCAGAGCTTGACATGATCGAAGGCACTCCTGTCTTGGACATCAAACCCTACACCCGGCACGATCTGAAACCCGAAGCCCGTTTCGGCTGGCTGGAAAACAAGCAAAAAAACAAAACCTGAAACAGTCCGAATTATGGGGCTTGTTTCCTGTCTCTGTATCTGTTATAAAAAGGAAAACACTTAAGGAAGCATTCCGGGCAGCAGAGCAGGCTGGAGGGTGGTCCATTCCGGATAATGAGCGGGCCGGGGCTGCCGCAGAGGCAAGATGCAGAACGGGGAAAGTCCAGTTTGACTCAAAAGGAGAAAAATGATGAATAAATATCTGCCGGCAGGCCTTCTGATTTTCGGCCTGTGTTTGACTCCATCTCTCCTGCAGGGATCGGATATTTTCCCTTATGATTATCATGTCGAAACCCTGGACAACGGACTGAAAGTCATCTCCATTCCCCTTGACAACCCTCACATCATTTCTTATTACACCATTGTCCGTTCCGGGTCCCGCAACGAAATCGAGCCCGGCAAATCCGGATTCGCTCATTTTTTTGAGCACATGATGTTCAAAGGGACAAAAAATATCTCCCCGGAAGAATATAACGACTTCTTAACCGGTTTAGGCGCCGGCACCAATGGATACACCACCGACGATTACACCTGCTATTTTGTGGTGTTCGCCGGTGAGGAGAACCTGGAAGATGTGGTGAAAGTGGAAGCTGACCGTTTCATCAATCTGTATTACGATGAAGAGATGCTGAAAACGGAAGCCTCGGTCATCGAAGGCGAATATTACTCCAGTGTATCCAACCCCGGAAGCCGCCTCTTCGAGACGCTCCGGCACACCGCCTTTGAAGAGCATTCCTACAAACACACCACCCTGGGTTACCTGGAGGACATTCAGGATATGCCCAATCAATTCGAATACAGCCTGCTATACAAAAAACGTTTCTACGCCCCGGACAATTCCATTCTTTTAGTCGCCGGTGATTATGAGCACGAGACCTTAATGCAGCTGGTCCGCGATTATTACGGCGATTGGGAACCCTCCGGATATGAGCTGGAGACACCGGCAGAACCGGTGCAGACCCGGCAAAAACGGGCCCATTATGACTGGCCCGGAGACACCCTCCCCCGTCTGGCGGTCGGATTCCATGGGCCTGCATACAGCACCGAAAAACCGGATAAGGCCGCCCTGGACCTGTTGGCTGAGATCGCGTTTTCCAGCTCCTCCCCCCTGTACCAAAAGATGGTGGTGGAAGAACAAAAATGCCTTCATCTGGGCGCAAATTTCCCGGACCGAAGAGACCCGCATTTATTCACTGTTAACGCCGTGCTTAAGAGCGAAGAGGATTTGGAATATGTTGAAAAAGAGATTTTCAACACCCTGGAGAAACACAAAGCCGAAGTGATTCCTGAAGATAAGCTGAACGACGTTAAATCCAATATGAAATATTCCCTGGCCAGGCAGTTGAGCACCACAGACGGAGTCGCCGGAATTCTGGCTTTCTATATCAACCTGGAAGAAAATCCCGGGACTTTAAATGAATTATTCAGTCTTTATATGAAAATCACTCCGGAAGATATTCGCGAAATGGCCCGCACATATTTAAAAATCACCAACAGCACCGTAGTGACTTTGTCAGGAAGGGGTGACAAATGAGAAAAATCCAAATGTTTCGCCTGACAGGCGTGTTTGTTTTAAGTGCCATGGTTTTGTTTCCATCCTGCGCCAAAGAAAACCCTAATGAGCTGGAGACCGTCACCCTTCCGGTTCCCAACAATCCGATGGTTCACATCCGGATTCTTCTGGACATCGGGTCCGCCTATGATCCCGTGGGCAAGGAAGGATTAGGGGCCCTGACATTCAGCATGCTGGCAGACGGCGGCAGCCGGTCCCTCTCCTACAAGGAAATCACCGAAAAATTCTACCCCATGGCCGCATCCGTCGCTATGTCCATGGACAAAGAAATGACTGCTTTTTATGGGACCATCCACCGGGACAACCTGGACGGTTATTACGGCATATTCAAGGACATGCTGCTTGACCCCGGTTTCCGCGAGGAGGACTTTATCCGGCTTAAAACCAACCAATTGAATTTTCTGGATAAAACCTTGGTCAATAACATGGATGAGCAGTTCGGCAAGGAAATCCTTAATCTCATGATGCACGCCGGCCATCCTTATGGGCATCATGAATTCGGAAACGCGGAAAGCGTCAAAGGCCTGACCCTGGATGACGTGAAGGCTTACTACAAGGAACATTTCGTTCGGGGAAATATCACTGTAGGAATCGCCGGAGGCTATCCGGAAACTTTTCCGGATAAAGCGGCTGAAGACTTCAGGGCCCTGCCGGAAGACTTCACCCCTGACCTCACTCTGCCGTTTCCAAAAATGCCGGAAGGGCTGGAAATCATGATAGCTGAAAAAAACACTCCGGCCACAGCCATTTCCATGGGATTTCCCGTTCCCATCACCCGGGCGGACGACGACTTTTTCGCACTCTGGATCGCCGGATCTCATTTCGGTGAGCACCGCCAGCAGCTTTCCCATCTTTTTCAGAAAATCCGGGAGGAGCGGGGGCAGAATTACGGCGATTACGCCTACGTGGAATATTTTACTCAGGGACGGGATAAATTTCCAGCCACCAATTATGCCCGCCAACAGCAGTATTTTTCCATCTGGATCCGCCCTCTGGCCAACCGCAACCGCCATTTCGTGATCCGTCAGACCCTGCGGGAACTGAAAATCCTGGTGGAAAACGGCATTCCCAAGGAACGTTTTGAGCTGGTCAAAAAATACCTTATCAACTACACCAAGCTGTACACCCAGACCCTGGGGGAAAGACTGGGGTGGAAAATTGATTCGCAATACTATGGATACCAGGATTTTCTGTCTGAGGCGCGCCGCCGCATACCGGAAATCACCCATGAGCAGGTCAACGAGGCCATCCGGAAATATTTAAATTTCGAAAATCTCCACATCGCCGTCATCACTCAAGACGGCCAAACCCTGAAAGACAACCTGGTTGCGGATGCGCCTTCGCCCATCACCTATACCAATCCGAATATGCCGGAAGATATCCTGCTGGAAGACCTGCTTATTCAGGAATTTCCTCTGAACGTGGAGCCGGGAAAAGTGCGCATCGTTCCGGCGGGACTGTTTTTTCAAAAAACCGGTTTGCCGGATAAACAGTGAATCTGAAGGGCCTGCATGCGCATCGGCTTTTTCGGTGACAGTTTAACTTTCGGCGTTCCGGGGGTTTCTTTCCTTCAGATCCTGGAAAAAATATTTCCCCAGCATGACCTTCTCAATTACGGGCAGGGAGGGGACACGGTCCTCAGCCTGTACCGCCGCATCCAAACGCTTCCCAAACAATCATATGACATGGCATTTCTCTGGGTGGGCGTCAATGATGAATTGGTCCACGCTTCCTGGACCTACCCCTTACTGAAAAAACTCCGGAATCAGCCCTGGGCCGAAAATCCGGAGGAGTTTGAAGACTGTTACCGGCGCCTGGTGGAACATCTCCGTTCCCAAGCCAAAGTCCTGAAAACAGTGACTCCTCTTCTCATCGGAGAAGATGTGGATAACCCCTGGAACCGGAATTTGGGCCGCATGGCGGAAACCATTAAAAAAATCTCCGGAGAGTATGCCGGTGTCGAGTGCATCGATATCCGGGGTGAGATCGTGCCGCAACTGGAAGGGAAGGAAGTTTCCGCATTTTTCCCCCGGAGTTTATTCCGGATTCTGCGGGACATCGCCAGTTTCAAAACAAGCCGGGATGTGGAAGAGGAGTCCAAAAACCGGGGGCTTCATTTCACCCTCGACGGCATTCACCTTAATCAAAGAGGAGCCGATATCGCCGCCCGCCGTTTCGCCGCCGTCATCCGGAAATATGAGCAAAAACAGGTTCTATAATGCGGCGTCATCCCGAAGGCAGGCCCCTGTCTTCACCGGGAATCCAGCATGTTCCGGGATTCGGCTTTGATCAATTCCCAGGCTTTCCGGACATGGCCCTCACCCGTGGTGCGGGCTCCAATGGACATCCTCAGCACAAACCGGCCCTTCAGCGAAGTCCCGGTCAAATGCATCTGACCGGCGGCATTGAGCCGGTCCAGCAGCCCGCGGTTCAATTGATTCAAATGCTCTTCCTCCCCGCCGTCGTTTAGCCGGAAACACACCACGCTCAGCGGAACCGGAGCCATCAATTCAAAGCTCCGCTCCGCTTCCACCCATTCTTTAAATTCCCGGGCCAGGCGGATATGTTTCCGCACCATTTCCTGCAGCCCTTTCACTCCGTAGTAACGGAGGACAAACCACAATTTAAGCGCCCGGAAACGGCGCCCCAGAGCGATCCCCCAATCCCGGTAATTCTTAACCTCCGCATCCACTCCGGTTTTGAGGTATTCCGGATGGATCTCAAAAGTCCGGACCAAAGCGGAGGGGTCCTTCACGAAATACGCCGAGCAGTCAAAATTGGTCAGCATCCATTTATGAGGATTGAAGACAAAAGAATCGGCCTTTTCAACCCCTTTGAGCATCCATTTTTTTTCCGGCAAAACGGCGGCCGTGCCGGCATAGGCGGCGTCCACATGCAGCCAAAGGTCATGCCGCCGGCATATATCTCCAATGGGCTCCAAAGGGTCGACGGCGGTGGAAGAGGTGGTTCCGACCGTCGCCGCCACGCAGCAGGGTTTTAACCCGTTTTTTATATCCTGTTCAATCGCCTCTTTCAGTTTATCAGGGCGCATGGCGAAGTCATCGCCGGTGGAAATCAAACGGATATTGTTCTTCCCGAATCCGGCGATCTTGGCGCCTTTTTCCACACTGGAATGGGCCTCTTCGGAAGTATAAACCATAAGAGGTTCAGACAATCCCGACAGGTTGGATTGAAACCCGGTGCTTTTTTCCCTCGCGGTGAGGAGGGCCACCAATGAGGCTGTGGAAGCGGTATCCTGAATCACACCGGTCATACTGTCCGGGAGATCCAGCATTTTTCGCAGCCATTCCATCACCACTTCTTCCAGCTCTTCGGCAGCCGGAGAGGTTTTCCATATCATGCACTGGGCGCCCATTCCTGCGGTCAACAATTCCGCAAGAATGGAAGGCGGGCTGTTGTTGGCCGGAAAATATGCGAACCAGGACGGATGCTGCCAATGGGTCATGCCCGGAACAATTTTTTCACGGAAATCTTTGAAAATCTCCGGCATGGGCTCTCCCGCTTCCGGAGCCTGGTTCGGCAGACCGGCTTTGATGTCCCCCGGCTTAACCGGCGGAACCACCGGATGCTTCTCCACCCCTTCCAGGTAATCCGCCACCCAATCCACAAACTTATATCCGAATTTCCGGAATGTTTCTTTATCCATTTCTTTCATGTTCTCTCCTTTTTTCATTTTAACCGCCTTTTCCCTCTCATTATCACCGGTTTTCTGTGATTTCACGGCTATTATAAAAAATTTCAATAAAACAATTGCTTCCGTATTTTATTTTATGTTATAATAAAAGAAATAGTCAGTAAAAAATTAATTTCAGGGGCCGGTTAAAAGAGTTTTATTGTAAGTTATTTTTATACTTGATTTTACTCATTCCTTTTGTTTTTCTTATTCAGTTGAAGCCTTGATTCATTTCCAGGGTCACACTCCCATTTCCAGCCGTTTTCAACACTTTTCTCAAAAGGGGGAGAAAAATCGATAAATTTGCGGGGAAAAAGCAACTTTTTTGTTTGAAAGTCCGTATATACTATTGACATGAGCAAAAAAGAGCAAGTGCCTCCTTCTTTAAGGGATTTCCAATCTAATCCCTCTAATCTTTAATCCATCCCCATTAGACGGCCCCCTCTCCAAGGAGAAGGGGCTGTCTGTACACTGGTCCGGCCGCCCGCTCAGGCTGCTTGGAATCCGTTTTATTGTATCCTATAATACCCCTTAAAGCCGGCCTGAAGCTGGGAACGGCAAGGAGACATCATGCCCAATCATTATTTGGTCACCGGAGGCGCCGGGTTCATCGGCTCGCATATTGTTGAAAAATTAATTTTAAACGGGCACAAGGTCCGGGTTTTTGACAATTTATCCACCGGGCGGATGGAGAACCTGGCCCCCGTGGAAAAAAAGATTGACTTTAGCAAAGAAGATATCCGGGATAGGGGCCGGCTTGTTCAGGCCATGTCCGGCATCGATATGGTGTTTCATCAGGCCGCCCTGCCCTCGGTTCCCCGTTCCATTGAAGAGCCCCGGGCCTGCCATGAGGTCAATATCACCGGCACCTTGAACGTGCTGCTGGCGGCCCGGCAAGCCGGTGTGCAAAGAGTGATATATGCCGGCTCGTCTTCGGCATACGGAGACACTCCGGTTTTGCCCAAAAAAGAGGACATGCCCCCTTCTCCTCTTTCCCCCTACGCCCTGGCGAAATTGACAGGGGAATACTATTGCCGGGTTTTTTCTTTGGTGTACGGCCTGGAAACCATCACCCTCCGTTATTTCAATGTGTTCGGACCCCGGCAAAACCCCGAATCTCAATACGCCGCCGTGATCCCCAAATTTATACAGGCCGTGCTGAACGGTGAAAAACCGGCTGTCTTCGGAGACGGCGGGCAGACCCGGGATTTCACTTATGTGGGCAACGTGGCCGACGCCAATATTTTAGCCGCCCGGGCTGAAAAAACCTCCGGAAACGTGGTTAATGTGGCGGCTCACATCCAAATCAGCCTCAATCAGCTTTTAAACACTCTGGAAAACATCAGCGGACGGAAAATCCATCCCCGCTATGAGCCCCCCCGGCCGGGCGACGTCCGCCACAGCTTCGCCGATATCAGCCGCGCCCGGCAGCTGTTGGGGTATTCTCCCGCCGTGAGCTTTGAGGAAGGGCTCAAGCTGACCATGAGATGGATGCAAAAAGCATAGGTCATGGCAAGCCCCCCCCGTAAATAAGCCCAACCAAATAAACCAAACAAACTAGACCAACCAGACCAACAAGATAAACCAGACAAACCAGACAAACCAGACTTGTCAAATAACGGAAATTCCACTACATTAGAAATGTGTGATTATCTTAAAGGGGACCTGATGCTTATGAAAAAACAATTCACCGCCTTTTTTATTGGAATTTTTATCTGCACCGGATTGGCCGGAGCTCATCAGGACATGCTCTCTCCGGATGAGCTCCCGGAAAAATACCGGGTGTGGCTGGAAGAAGAAGTGATGTATATCATCACCCCGGTGGAAAGGGAAGTCTTTCTTCAGCTTAAGACCGACCGGGAAAGGGACATGTTCATTGAAGCCTTTTGGAAGCACCGGGATGACACCCCCGGTACTCCGGAAAATGAATTTAAACAGGAACATTACCGGCGGCTGCGTTATGTCGAGCAATGGTACGGCCGCGGCACCTCCTCTGCGGGCTGGGCCACTGACCGGGGCCGCATGTACATCATCCTGGGCGAACCGCGCACCATTGAACGCTATGAAAATGAAACCGAAATCTATCCCACCATAGTCTGGTTCTATCAGGGGATGTCCAAATACGGCCTTCCCAACGCTTTTAATTTGATTTTTTTGAAAAAATACGGGTCCGGGGATTATGAGCTCTATAGCCCCATCAAAGACGGTCCGCAAAAGATGCTGGTTAACTATTTCGGGGATCCCAAAGATTACCTGGAGGCCTTCAATCAACTGCGCCTGGTTCAGCCGGAACTGGCCAACACCTCCATGACCCTTCTGCCCCAGGAGCCCATCTCCGGACAGAATCCCTCTATGGCCTCGGAAATGCTGCTGGCCAATATCCTGGTCAAACCGCAAAAATCCATCAAAGACCAGTATGCCAGGAAGCTGCTTAAATACAAGGACATCATCGAGGTGGAGTACTCCACCAATTTTATCGGCAACGACGCCATGGTGGCACTGATTTACAATGACCGGAAAGTTCCTTATATCCACTACTTGATCGAACCTGAGAATCTCTCGGTCAATGCAATGGACGGCACCTATTATACCACCCTGGAAGTCTCCGGCCAGGTAACGGATCAAGACAATCGAAGCATCTACCAATTCAGCCGCACCCTTCCCATCCGGTTCGGCGAAGATCAAATGAAAAAGATCGGAAGCCGGCCTTTCAGCTACCAGAACGTTTTCCCCCTCTGCCCCGGTGAATATCATTTTCACTTACTGGTCAAAAACCGGCTCTCCAAGGAATTCACTTCTTTTGAACGGGATATCGTGGTGCCTGAATCCGGCCTCTCTCCGGTGATGAGTTCCCTCGTCCTGGCCCCCAGTATCCGGGAAAATGCATCCGTATCCGGCGAAAAAGCTTTCCTGGCGGGAGAGGTCCAGTTATATCCTTCCCCCGCCCGCAGGTTCACCATCAACGACTCTCTCCACGTGATGTGTCAGCTTCCGGACATCAACCTCCCGGAGATCAAAGAAGGAAACATCACTTTCGTCATCACCAAAGGCGGAGAAGAAGAAGTGCTGCGGGAAACCAAACCCCTTTCATCCTATCCCCGGACAGGTATTATTTTAGAAGCTTTTCCCTTAAAAGATCTCAAACCCGCTCATTATGTCCTGGATGTGAACGTCTATTCATCCTCAGACGAAAAAATTTTCTCCAATTTCCAGCACTTTTCCATCAGCAATGCAGAGATAATACCCCGTCAGTTTATTTATTCCGAGCCGGCCCCGGCTTTTAATGACCCGGAAACCGACTTCATCTTAGGCGGGCAGTATTTCAATAAGGACGATTTGGAAAAGGCGCAGGACCACCTGCAGCGGGCTTACCACAGCCGCCCCGAATCCCTGACTTACGCCCTGGGTTTAAGCCGTTTGCTGTATGCCCAGGAGGACTATCAAGCCGGCCGGCGGATCCTGGAACCCTTTGCCGAACGGGAAACCGAAAACGTCCGCTTTTTAAAATTTTTAGGCGATATATCGCGAAAATTGGGCCGTTATTTAGAGGCGGTCAGCTTCTACCGCCGCTATATCGAAGGGGAAGGTTTGACCATTGACGCCTTGAACGCATTGGGAACCTGTTATTATCGATTGGACAATCCTCAAGAAGCTTTGGCCGCCTGGGAAAAGTCTTTAGAGATGAATCCTGAACAGGACGAAATTAAAAAAATGGTTGAGTTTTTGAAGGAGGAAAAATGAAGACATCCCGGGGCCTTATCATAGGTCTGCTGGTGCTCAGCCTGGCGGCCTGCACTTCTTTCAGACGGGAACGGGATCTGTCCCCCCGGCATGAAGAGTTTTTTTCCAAAGTCCGGTATATCATCACCAAGCAGGAAAAAAAGATTTTTCTCAATCTCCCCCAGGAAGAAAGAGACGCCTTCATTAAAGAATTCTGGGAAAAAAGGGATCCCACTCCCGATACCGAAATCAACGAGTTTAAGGAAAAATATTTTCAGCGGATCGAAGAAGCCAACCAGCTTTTCTCCCGGGGGCAAACCGACGGCTGGTTAAAAGACAGGGGACGGATCTATATCCTGCTGGGGCCGCCGGGAAACCGCGAACAATACCCAAGGGGAGTCACTTTTTATGGCCGGCCTACGGAAATCTGGTTTTACGGCCCTTATCCGATCATATTCACGGATGAGTATTACTCCGGGGAATACCGCCTCTATCCAGGCAGCGCTCAATACGTGGCTAACCTGCTTCAGGCCCAAATGGATTTGAAACCGGAGGTGGAAGAACAAGAGGTGGTGTTTGACTTTAAACTGAACCTGGAAAAATTTCCGGATAACCGCGTGAGACTGTCTATCACCATCCCGATGGAAAACGTCTTTCTTAAGGAAAAAAACGGCAATCTCAGCACCATCCTGTCCGCCCAAGTTCAGGTTTATTCAGGGAATAAAAAAATCAAAACCGCACAGGAAGAAAGTCCCATCACCGTCAATCAGGAAGAATTCCTGGAACTTATGGGGAAAAAGCATGTCATTCCGGTGGAAATTCAGCTTGAACCCGGCAGATTTCGTTTTATCATCACCGTCAGCAACAGCGCTGACGAACAGGTAGTGGAAAAGACGATTAAGTTTAAGCTGTAAGGTAATTTACATTCTCCATTCACCACTTACCATTCACCCTCCTCCATCCACCGGTTTTGGATATAAAAAAAGGGCCTTTGCCCGTTAAGGCAAAGGCCCTTGAACTTTCTACTGAATCTTCGATAAGATCAGAAGATGAACTTGACGCCGATGCGAACCTGGATGGGAGACTGGAAGGCGTATTCTTTCAGGAACAGAGGATTCAGAGTGGTGCCTTTTTCAGCCATTACCTGGCGGTAATCGAATCCGTTGTAAATGTCCATATCGTCCATATATACGGTTGAGAGGTTGTGCTGGTTGTAGATCCGCTGGGCGATGCGGTTGTTGGTGACATTGTTGATGTTGATATTGAACTGGACCGCATTATTTTCGGCTACTTGGATATTATATTCCATGTAGGCATCGCCGTACCACAGGAAGGGGGTGCGGCCGTCAGTGAAACGGCCTTCCGGATAATAGCCGTCCTGGTTGTTAAGCTCAAACTCCCGTGTAACCGGGGTTCCGGTATAGGCATAAGCATTGACACCCACGGTCAGGCCGAAATCAAAGCTGTAGGCGCCGTAGACTTTGAACTGGTGCGGCCGGTCGGTAGCCAGCGGACCGGTGGACTCTTCCGGATAACTGGAGGTGTAGTGCAAAAACCAGGCATCGAAATAGCGCTCAACATTGGGGTCTTTGCGCCCGTGCTCTTCCGAGCTGGCCAGTCCGGCGAAATTGCCCCATAAACGGCTCCAGGTGTAGTGGAGTCCGCCCAGCCAGTTATCGGAGAAGCGCTTGTCAAACCCGACATCCACGGAGTAATATTGCCTTTTCGCCCGGGGGCATTTAACACCAGACGGCATCAAACCGGCGGCCGCGGATTCGGCGTATATGTCATTGATCCAGTCGCTGCCGGGGTTGCCGTTAAAATACTGCTCTCCGGCTTTAGTCTGGATGCCGATATCCTCAATCGCCCAGATGATGCGGTTGTGCAGGAAGCGCACCGACAGGGAAAAGTCTTCCGTCAACCGGCGCTGAATCCCGAGAGTGTACTCCGCCTTGGAATAGGGCTCCATGTCCGGCTGGGTGGTCTCATAGGAGGGAATCCGCCAGTTCAGGGTTTCATAATAAGGCAGGCTGGTGTCGGGGTGGTCCCGTTCACCCAAGGCCGACCAGTTTTCCACCAAAAAATCGGGGATCTCATAATAATGGGCCAGCCACTTAAAGCCGCCGTAAGAGCCTTCGGCCATGTCCAGCTTCATCACGTCGTAATAGATTCCATAGCTTCCGAAGACCTTAAATGAACCGTCACCGTTTACATCGTAGGAAAATCCGATCCGGGGTGCGATCTTGTCCGTAAAATCAAAGGCAATGGGAGGCTCCGTGAATTCGGGATGCTCCTGCGCGATCTGGGAATTCGGGTCCACAAAAGAAGGAATATCTTCTTTTTCCATCCGGATCCCGGCGTTGACGGTCAATTTGCGGGACAAGGTCCAGGCGTCCTGGAGATATATGGCCATGCGGTTGCTGTTGATTTCAGCTACCGTTCCCAAGGGGTCATAAGCGGCCATATACCCGTATTTGGTTTCGACTGTCCCTAAGTTGGGGGATTCATAGTTCTCCCCCCACCAAAAATACCATAAGTCATAAGGCGCCGCGTCAAAAACGTCCTGGCCGATGCGGTTGAACTGGAAACCCACTTTCCACATATGCTCGCCGGCCAGCTCCATAAAATAGGTGGCGTCGAGCTTGGCGGTGTACTTGGTCTGGATATCCCGCAGGAGCTGATAGGCGTCACCCACGGGGTAATTGTACCAGTACTGCGGCCGGACCTGATCGGCCGGAACTCCAGGAATGCCAGAATTTGACCGGTAGAAATAATACCGTTCCCCGGGAGGACCGACCATACTTTCGACATTGGTCCGGAAGGCGCCGGCGGAAGCAGTGAAGAAAAAATCGTCGCTGACAATGTAGTCGGCGTGAAAGGCTCCGGTCATGCCGGGATAGTTGTACCCGGCTGCGGCATAGTTATAGTCGGAGGGGCTGGTGCCCGCCTGGGACGGCAAAGATCCACGCCACTGGTAGTAATCGGTATTGAAACTTCCGCTCATCCGCATCCCTTTCATAGGCTGCAGGGTGAGTTTAAAAGAAGCATTGTGCCACTGGTTGGATCTGGTAAACTGGCCGCTGGCGTCCGGATCGGTCAAAAAGTCCACATCCCGGTTGGTGATGGTGAAACGGGGAATGTAGCTGCCGAAAAACCACATCCGGTCCTTGATCAGATAGCCGCCCAAAACGAAACCGATTTCAAACTGGTTCCAGCTGTCTTTGGGATAGGTGATGTATTCGGCTTTGGTAACATCATAGGGATTGATCCGCAGGCTGGGACGGGGTTCTCCGGTCAGTGAACTTGAACGGTAATAGGTCATCACTTCGCCGCTGAACTCATTCCCGCCGGCGCGGGTAACCACATTGACCACTCCGCCCATGGAGCCGCCGTACTGGGCTTCGTATCCGGAAGACTTAACCTGGACTTCCTCCACAAATTCGAACATGACATTCTGGCCGGATACCCCATCATACATGGTGGTGGTGTCCACGCCGTCAATATAAAACATATTTTCCGAACTGGAGGCACCGTCAAAGGAAATTCCCAACAGCTCGCTCTCCTCATTAACTCCCGACGCTACCGTGATAATGGACTCAAAATCGCGGCCGCGCGGCAGCTTGGAGAACATCTCCTTGGAGATTTCATAGGTGGTGGAACTCTTTTTCACATCCACCACCGGCGACTGTCCAACCACAGTGACCTCTTCTTCCAAAGCGGCCGGCCTCAGGGTGACGTCTAAACTAAACGTCCGCCCCAGGCGGATGACAATCCCTTCCCGTCGCAGAGTCCCAAAACCTTGCATTTCATAAGTCACCGTGTATGTTCCCGGAGGCAGCCGCAGAAGACGGTAATCTCCGTCCATATTGGTTACCGATGACGCTGTCCCCATCAATGACGGACTGTCAGCGGTCACAGACACGCCGGGAAGAGGGTTGCCTTCCTCATCTGTAACCGTTCCGACCAGCTCACCGGTTTGTTCCTGGGCGACGGCGAACATGGAAAATAAAAACAGGATCGCCATCCCCATCATTAAATATCTTTTCATGTTTCCCCCTAAAATTAAATGTCCTTTCCCCGGAGACCGAAAGCCCCCACCACACTGAATCCGTTTAGAATGCTGCTTTCAGGCACCACCCCCTTAACCGTCATATGATTTGACATTCCCCATGAATCTTATTTAAATGCAAATATCATGCCAACTTTTTGCTTTCAATGGATATATTTATTTTGTTTGTTTTCTTTTACTTATATTTTCCCGTCCGGGCTTTTTTTTATAAAAAAACCAAATTTTTGAATTTCTATGCATAATATTGGATTAACACTCACCCGGATGAGGAGAGAGGGGGATGGCCGCACCATTTTTTTTATGAATAGGTCAGGCTGATATTGCCATTTTTTCCATAATGGTTCAGGATAAAGAGAGGAGGAATTGGAAAAATGACCAAACTCGCCCGTTTCGGGGTATCGCTGGATAATGACCTTTTAAAAAAATTCGACGCTTTGATAAAAAAATCCGGTTACGGCAACCGGTCCGAGGCCATCCGGGACCTGATCCGGGACCGCCTGGTGGAGCAGGAATGGGAGGAGGAAGAAAAAAACGTGATCGGAATCCTGGGGCTGGTTTATAACCATGAAAAACGGGAACTGACCGAGAACCTGAACGCCATCCAGCATCAGCATGTCCACACCACCATCGCTTCCACCCATATCCATCTGGACCACGACAATTGCCTGGAAGTGATCATACTAAAGGGCACCAGCGGGACCGTCCGCGAGGTGGCGGACCACCTGCTCAGCACCAAAAACGTCAAGCACGGCCGGTTGCTTTTGACCACCACCGGCGCCGATTTAATTTGAAGCCGCCTGAGCGCGGCTCCCCGCTGAAAAATGAAACCAGCAAAGAAAACAAGAAAGACCTGGACGGAAAACCGAATTCTTCTCACGGCTTCAGCTGTCTTTGTGCTGACCGCCCTGCTTTTTTGGTCCTTGCGCTCCGATTCCGCTTCAGAAAAGGATCCGCCGGAAGCCGCTGCTGCCCACAGGCCCCGGCGCATTATCTGCGCCGCCCCCAGTATCACGGAAATGGTTTTTGCCCTGGGAAGGGGCGATTCGGTGGCGGGCGTGAGCACCTTCAGTGTTTTCCCGCCCGAAGCCAAAAAAAAGCCCACCATCGGCGGATTGTTCAATCCCAGCCGGGAAAAGATATTCGCCCTCCAGCCGGACCTGGTGATCACCCAGGGAGAACACGACGCTTTATCACGTTTCTGCCGGGAAAAAAACATCCCTTTGGTCAGCCTGCATATCGAAACCCTGGATGATATTCAGTCCTCTATTCAAAAAATTGGATCCATTCTGCATGCCGCTGAAAAAGCCGGAAATTTGATCGAGGACCTGAATTCCCAATTGGATGCGGTCCGCCGAAAGACCGGGGACCTTCCCCGCCGGAAAGTTTTTCTCAGCCTGGGGCATACGCCGGGGGATCTCACCGGCATTATGACGGCGTCTTCCGGAACTTTCCTGCAGGAACTTATTCACCTGGCCGGGGGCATCAATATTTTCCATGACCTCTCCGGCCGCTACCCCCGGGTTTCCAAGGAAGTTTTGGTCACCCGCACCCCGGAAGTGATCATCGAAATCCTGGCCGACGGCTTGTCTCATAAAAACAAAGCGCTGCTGCGCCGCGACTGGGAACGGTTGAGCCAGCTCCCTGCGGTTCGGAAAGACCGCATCCATTTTCTCACCCAGGACTATCTCCTGATTCCGGGAAACCGGGTGGCCCAAACCGCCGAAGCCTTCGCCCGGATCATCCATCCCGAGGCTTTTGATGAATGAACCCGTTGTCCAAATGAACTCCATCCGGCACCGGTTTCCGGAATCCGGTTTTATCCTGCATGTGCCGGGACTGGACATCCGGAGCGGAGAGATTCTTTCCATCATCGGCCCCAACGGATCGGGCAAGACCACCCTGCTGCGCCTGGCCTGCGGCATTCTCCACCCGGAAAACGGCACCGTCCGGCTGCTGGGCCGTGACCTCAGCCGTCTGGACCGGCGGGCGGCGGCCCGCACCATCGGATATCTCCCCCAGGACTTGACCAGCGATTCCGATTACCTGGTGGAAGAACTGGTGACCCTGGGACGCTATCCCCATATCCGGCCGTTCGGGAACCCCGGAGGCCGGGACCGGAAGATTGTCGACCAGAGCCTGCGGGCTACGGAAACGGAAACACTTCGGCGGCGGCGTTTATCCCGCTTATCCGGCGGGGAAAAAAAACGGGCGTTTTTGGCCTCCGTTCTGGCCCAAAAACCTTGTGTCCTGCTTTTGGACGAACCAGCGGCCTCCTTGGATATCCACCGGCAGGTCCATTTTTTTCGTCTTTTAACCGGACTTTCGCGGGAAGGGATTGGAGTGGCGGTGGTCACCCACGACCTCAACCTGGCCTCTCTTTACAGCGACCGGGTCCTTCTTCTCAAGAACGGAACTCCGGCCGCCGCCGGCCGGCCGGAGGAGGTTTTGACCAAGAAAAACCTGGAGTCCATTTACGGCGCATACGTTTTGCTGGGACGGCATCCTCAAGCGGAGCGGCCGGTCATCCTGCCGAAAATGGGAGAAAATGAATCCTCATGAATAAGCGGGCGCTGTTTCTATATTCGGCTGTATTCATTTCAGCGGCCGCGGTGACCCCGTGGTTCGGGGCCGAATCCATCAGGGTCCAGGATGCGGCGGCTTATTTCACCTCCCAGTCCAGCCCCTTATCCGAAATTTTCTGGCTGCAGCGAATCCCCCGGCTGCTTCTGGCCCTGATCGCAGGAGGAACTCTGGCCGCAGTGGGGGCGTCTTTCCAGGTGATGTTCCACAATCCTTTGGTTGAGCCTTTCACCTTGGGCATAAGCGGCGGTTCCGCCCTGGGAGCTTTTATCGCTATTTCCTGGCCGTCCTTATGGATGGTGTGGGGCCCTTTCAGCACCGTGCAGCTGTTCGCGGCCCTGGGCGCCGGGGCCGCCCTGTTTCTCATCTACTCTTTAGCCCGGCACCGGTCCGGCCTTTCCGTCACGGTGCTTCTTTTAGCCGGAGTCACCATCAGCATTATCTGCAGCGGCGCCATCCTGCTTCTGACTTACCTGGCCAGCCCCCAATCCCTGGTGGTTTTCCAGCATTGGATGATGGGGGGAATCGATATCTTGGGATACCGGGAATTGGGATTTCTGGCTCCGCTGCTGCTGCCCGGTCTCAGTTTGCTGTTTCTCCATGCCCGCGACCTCAATCACCTGGCCTTGAGCGAAGAGATGGCCATGGGCCACGGGGTTTCTGTGGGGACGGTCCGGCGGGATATTTTTGTCGGCGGCGGACTGGCCACGGCGGCGGTGGTCTCGCTGGCAGGCCCGATTGGTTTTGTAGGTCTGATCGTCCCGCACGCGGTGCGGCGTTTGAGCGGATTCGACCAGCGGCTGGTTCTTTCGGGATCCTTTCTTTTGGGAGGGGCGGTGCTGGCCGTAAGCGACACCTTCGCCCGGACCTTGATCGCTCCCACCGAACTCCCGGTGGGAATCATCACCGCCGTCCTGGGCGGGCCTCTTTTCATTTACCTTCTGGTTTCGGGCCGGACCTCTCTGAAAAGATGAATTCTCCCTATGCCTTTTTTTATGAATAATTCAGGGTAAGCAAATTGCGAACGATAACCATAATTTCTGAACGGCGGTTATGAGCCGAGAGGGATGATGGAGATGACCCGGCTGGTCAAAAAGGAAGGCGCCGGGGCGGCCTTGTCCGCCGTGGGACGCTCCCCGGAATGACATAAAAAAGCCGTTGCATTTATCATTAAAGCGTGTTACCATTTTCTTCTTTGTGCTACCTGAAAGAAAAGGAGAAATCCATGAACGCATGGAAAGCCGTTTTTTTAATCATTTTGTTCACCCTGCTTATCACAGCCTCTTCCGGATGGGCGGTTGAGGATGACACGAAAACCGATCAGAAAAAAAAGAAAGAATCCCTCTTCCGCATCCATGAAAAGGTGGTGGTTACCGCGACCATGACCCGGCAGCAGGCCAAGGACCTGTCGTCATCGGTCAGTGTGGTGGAGATGGAAGATATCCAAGCCATTCCCGCAGCAAACGCCATGACCCTGCTCAATCATTTTCCGGGGATATTTATCAGCGGCACCGGGCATTTCGGCCGGGCCGACGCCGATATCCGCGGCTTGGGGGAGCGCGGCCGCAAGATCGCGGTTCTAATCGACGGCAGGCCGGAGAAAATGAGCTTGTTCGGCTGCACCATCACCCATTCCTTTCCCGTGGGTAATGTGCAAAGAATCGAAGTGGTGAGAGGGCCGGCTTCGGTTTTGTACGGATCCGAGGCTTTGGGAGGCGTGGTGAATATCATAACCCGCATGCCGGAGAAGGGATTTGAAACCGATATATCGGCCGCTTACGGGACCTTTTCCACCGGACGATTTACGCTGCGGCATGGCGGCAGCTTGAACCGCTTTCAGTATTATTTAACCCTGGACCGCAGTCAGAGCAGCGGGCACCGGGATCACTCCGATTACGCCGCCAACAACGCCACCGCCAAAATCCGCTACACCGCTCCGGGGGGGGTGGAAATTAATCTTCAAGGAAAATTTTATGACGGCCGCAAGCACGAGGCCGGACCGGTCGATGCCCCGGATATATTTTTCTGGAACGACTACCAGCGGGGTGCCGTGGATTTCACCCTTAAACAAAAAAAGGATGCGGATGAATACATGCTGAAGCTTTACCGGAACTTCGGAAGGCATGATTTTTCGGACGGATGGGACTCCCAGGACCGGATTGACGGAGGGGTTCTCAGGTATACAACCCGGCGTATCGTCAACAATGAATTGACCGCGGGATTGGATTTCCGGTTTTTAAGCGGCCGCAGCTATAACTGGCCGGAAGGGCAATGGGATAAAAGCGAAGCCGCTCTGTTTGTGCGCGACCAGTTTGTGCTGGCGAAAAAGTGGATCCTTTCCGCCGGATTACGGGTCCATTACGACTCCCTTTACGGGACGGAAACCGCGCCTCATTTCGGCGCGGTTTACAAACTCTCCTCCGCCGCCTCTTTCCGGGGGGCCGTCAATAAAGGATTCCGTTCCCCCCAGCTCAATGAGCTGTTCATGGTCCCCCCCGCCAACCCGGAATTGGAGCCGGAACGGGTGTGGAATTACGAACTGGGATGGGACCAGCGCCTGTCTTCATGGCTCTCCGCGGAAGCGTCTGTTTTTCATATGCGGGGCTCCAATTTAATCGAGACCCGGCCGAATCCCCATGCTGGACCCGGTTTTCTTTTCATGAATACAGGGGAGTTCACCTTTAACGGATTTGAACTCGGACTGCATGCCGCTCCTCACCCCAATTTTGAAGGCCGGCTGTTTTATTCCCACATGGAGCATGGTGATAAAACCCGCGGACGTCCCGGGAACAAACTGGATGCCCTCCTTCGTTTTCATTGGGACCCCCTGTCCGCTTCTTTGAATGCCCAATACGTGACGGATTATTATGCCGGTGATTTTTCCCAACTCCGGATTCCCAATTATTTCCTGCTGGGCGGACGCCTGTCTTATGGTTTTCACCCGGCCTGGAAAATTTTCCTCGATGTCCACAATTTAACCGATACAGATTATCTTATCTATGTGGACCTTCCCGGAATATCAGCAGGGCGCTATCCCATGCCGGGGCGCAGCCTCAATCTGGGCATAAGGATGACATACTGATGTATAACGGCCGGGACCTGCTGCTGGGAGGTCTTTTCCTGGCCCTGGCTTTGGCGCTTCCGGTTCTCTTCCATGCCGCCGGGCTGGGCAACGCTTTTCTGCCTATGTTTTTTCCCATTCTTCTGGCCGGCTTTTTCACGGCCCCGGTGGTGGCTGCGGCCGTGGGGTTCACCGCCCCGCTGGTGTCCGCGCTTCTGACCGGGATGCCTCCCTTTTTCCCGCCCATCGCCTTCATTATGATGCTGGAAGGCCTGGTGCTGGGCGGCGGCCCGGCCTGGCTCCATCAAAAGCTCCGCTGGGGCGTTTATCCCGCCCTTATTGTCACGTTGATTTTAGACCGGCTGCTGCTTTTCGGCTGTGTTTTACTGGCCGCAGCCTGGCTTAATCTTCCCCAGGGAATTCTAGGTGCCGCATCGGTGGTGCGGGGAATCCCCGGGATCATCCTGATCCTGGTGATTATTCCCCCCCTGGTGAAAAATCTGGCCGGCCGGCTGCAGCTGCTTAATCAAATGGAATAATCCTCATGCAGCATCGTCAGCCCGGGAGGTGCAGCGGGAGGAGATTTATGACGGCCTCTAAGCTGGCCCGGAAAAATGAAGGATTAAGAACCAATGAATAAAAAGGAATTTTTCGACAACATTGCTTTAGATTGGGAGAAAGAGCACCGCAACACGGAAGAACAGAATAAACTCCGGATCCTCTTTTCGCATTTAAAACTGCACCCTGGCGATCGGGTGCTGGATATCGGGGGAGGAACCGGACGGCTGATTCCTTTAATAAGAAAAAAAATCGGGGGATCGGGCACCATCGTGGAAGCGGATTTTTCTTGGGAAATGATCACCATCGCCCGCCGGAATCACCTGCGGGACGGCGCCCATTTCCTCCAGTCTGATGCCGAACAGCCCTCCCTGGCCGGAAATGTTTTCGACGCTGTGATCTGCTTTGCCGCCTTCCCTCACTTTTCCCGCAAATTGAAGGCTCTTAAAGAATTCCGCCGTATCCTCAAGCCCGGAAAAATTCTTTTTATCGCCCATTTGATGAGCCGGGCGGAACTCAATCAATTCCATCAAAAAGTGAAGGGGCCGGTGACTCAAGATCTCCTCCCCACCCGGGCGGAAATGGAAAAACTCCTGCTGGATTCCGGATTCAAGAATCCGAAAATCATTGATCAGCCTTCCCTTTATATTGCGTCCGCTTCGGCATGATGAAACAACTGGACCCCCGCAGCAAACTTGTCGCCGTTTTTTTATTCATGGCCCTGGTCATCGGGACGCCGGCTGAAGCCGGGCTGCGTTTTTTGGTGTATTTTCTGATGGCGGCAGGGCTGACAGCAGCCGCCCGAATTCCCCTGGGGCATGCCGCCCTGAGAATTCTTTGGATGGTTCCCCTTCTAGGATTTTTGATGCTGAGCCTCTATGCCTTCTCACCGCTCCCTCCGGCGGAAAAAGCGGCCCTGGCCCTGGAATTAGGGGCCAAAACCGGGCTTTGCCTGCTGTCTCTTCTGGCCCTCACCCGGACCACCGGTTTCACAGCTTTGATCCAGAGTCTGAACAAATGGAAAGTTCCCGCCGTTGTGACCTCGGTTTTGACTTTCACTCACCGTTACATGCATTTATTTCTTCAAGAAATCGAGACCTCCCGCAGGGCCTGGACCTCGCGAAGCTTCGGACGGTTCCATAAATGGGATTCCATCAAACTGGCATCCCGGCTGGTGCCCCACATTTTTCTCACGTCCATGGGGCAAAGTGAATCCATCTACGCGGCCATGCTTTCGCGGGGATTTGACGGCCGCCTCCCGGCCCGCAATCCACTTCATCTAGAGTTTAAAGACTATGCCTTTATGCTGGGCTTCGGCCTGGCCGCGGTTCTGGTCCAGGTGGCGGTTCCATGAGCATGATATCCGTAAAGGAGCTTTCTTTCACCTACCCGGACGGGTCTCAAGCCTTGGACAACATCAGTTTCACTCTGGAAAAAGACCGGCACTTGGCCCTTATCGGTCCCAACGGGGCCGGCAAGTCCACGCTGCTGCTCCATCTCAACGGCGTTCTCAAAGGCAAGGGCCGGATTGACGTCCTGGGACGCCCGGTGGAGAAACCCCATCTTTCCTTTATCCGGAGAAAAATCGGGCTGGTCTTTCAAAATCCGGACCATCAGCTGTTCATGCCCTCTGTTTTCGACGACCTGGCTTTCGGCCTTTTGAATGCCGGCATGGATAGAAAGCAGGCGGAAAAACAGGTGCACGAAACTTTGGCTTCTTTGGACCTTCTGGAGTTTGAAGACAAAAACCCGCGTCACTTGAGCGTGGGAGAAAAGAAGAAAATCTCCCTGGCCACGGTGCTGGTGCTGGAACCGGAGATCCTGGTGCTGGATGAGCCCAGTGCCAGTCTAGACCCCGGCTCCCGCCGGCGGTTCATCCGCCTGCTCAGGGACCTTCCCGCCACCAAATTGATCGCCACTCATGACCTGGACCTGGCCTGGGAGTTGTGCCCGGAAGTGGTGCTGCTGGACGGCGGCCGGATTAGGGCAAGGGGAAGCCGGGAAAAGATTTTGACCGATGAAGCCCTGATGCTTCGTCACAATCTGGAAATGCCTCTGTCTGCCCGGTTATTCAACCGTTCCGAATGAGAATCAATTAGCCTGGATTATTCATGGGCCGGGATTGCCGCAGATGTCGGAGTTGCGGAGAGGACGCCGTGGCACTCCACTGCGACGAGCCGCAACCCGGCAGATGCGGTGAGATCCGGCCCGCCCGAAGGGTAAAAAAATGGCGAATAAATTGAAAATATGGATAATGAAAAACGTTCAAGATCGAATTCTCTAAAAAATCATGCAAGTACAAGAAAAAAAGAAATTATGAAAACATCGCCATTTTTTTATGAATAGTAGGGCTTCACAAAAATACTTTACAGAGATAGATTGGGCAAAAAAGTTTTAACAAAACGGATTTTGTCTTCAAAGCCTAAATTATGTGCAGCCAGGGCGATCAGGACTACAGTGATATGAGCTATTGTGCAGTGATTTTGTGTGGCTTGAAGTCCCACTACAGTGGGATTTAACA
>JAWODN010000094.1:0-3085 GCA_046483285.1 Candidatus Aminicenantota bacterium
ATATTCTCGACACTTTCCCATCCCCCTTCATTACGGGCCCTTAGAGATGAACTTTATCATCTCAAGCGAATTGGCTTGCTGGATACCAAGGGCTACGGAAGAGGGGCCAAATGGTTTTTGGCGCAAACTTCCAAAGACGAAAAGAAATGAGCCGAATTGGACGGAGAAATAGACGGAATAAGACGCTGAATTGGACGTCGGACATAAAAATAGGGAGGAGACCGCCGTGGCGTAATTCATCACTCGGGGAGTGGGAAATGAATAGCGAAATGCATGACGAACCAGCATTGCGCTATTTTTACGCTATTAGGCAAATCGGATGGAATACGCAGTCAAATAAGCTGGATCATCCAGCTCATTTACAGCTTATTAGTGAGGGCCACAGATGAATAAGGCGCCAAATAGGGCGATAATAAGGCAGCCCAATTCCGCCTTATTAGATTTTATCCCGGATTGTGGGGACAATGCCCCCACAATTGAAAAAGAAAGAAATGCAACAGTTTATTAAGAATCAGATGCGGGTAACAGAATCATGATACCGTTAATGGTATCAAAAATGGCTATTATCCACCTGAGAATGACCAAGTCTAGCTGTTTGAAAGGAGTCTTATGAAATTCTTCCACACTGCAGACTGGCAGATTGGTATGAAGGCTGATTTTGTCGGCAAGGCCGCTCAAATCGTCCGCGATGAACGCTTGGCCGCCGGAAAACGACTTGTCGATGCGGCTAATAACGAGGGGGCCGACTTCATTCTGATTGCCGGAGACCTTTTCGAAGACAATGCCGTTGAAAGGACGCTCATACAAAGGATCGTTGATATCTTGACCCGCTTCGAAGGTCCGGTATACATGATACCCGGCAATCACGATTCGCTGGCCCCCGGCTCCGTGTGGGACCATCCCGCATGGCGTTCCACACAGAATCTTTTCGTGCTGACAGAAGCCAAACCGGTTGATATCCCGGGCGGTGTTTTATTTCCCTGCCCCGTTTTAGATAAATATTCACGTAAAGACCCAACGCCCTGGATAACAGAAGAACCTGAAGGCGTTATTCGGCTGGCAATGGCGCACGGGAATGTTGAAGGTCTCCCTCAGGCGGACCCGGATCATCCCATATCGCGGGATGCCGCCCAGCGGGCAAACTTAGACTATCTGGCCTTGGGCCACTGGCATTCTACGGCTACCTATCCCGATCCGAAAGGATCCGTGCGGATGGCATATAGCGGAACACATGAAACTGCCAGGTTTGGTGAGAGGGACAGCGGACACGCGCTTGTGGTCGAGATCATTGCCCCTGGGGCTGCGCCGGATGTACGAAAGATTCAAACCGGAAGACTCCAATGGAAAATTCTGGAATCGGAAATCAGTAACCCCGGCGATCTTAAAACGCTGCGGAAGAGTCTGGAGGTGATTGATTCACCGGAGGAGCTGCTGCTGGATTTGCGCTTAAAGGGAGTGCTGTACTCGGAGGAAAAAGAAGATTTTTTTCATCTGGAGGATCTGATTGCTTCGAGGTTTTTGTATGGACGTATGGACGCCTGTCAACTGCTTCCTTCTCCTGAGGATGCCCGCTGGATTGAATCCTTACCGGCAGGTATTTTCCAAGAAGCTGCCCGGCGTCTGCAGGAAATGACGTCGGCCGGGGGCCGGGAAGCTGAAACAGCATCACGGGCGCTTTTGGAACTATATGCGATCATCGGGGAGGATTCGCGATGATCCTGCAATCGATTGCCCTTTCGGGTTGGCGGTGTTTTTTAGAGGAAATCATGGTCGGTCCTTTTTCGGACCGCCTCAATATCATTTCCGGACCTAACGGCATCGGCAAATCGACCATGTTCGAAGCGCTTCGACGGGCATTGATGGACAGCTATGCGGTCACCGGCCAAGATATCGTCGCCATTCGGCCTTGGGGGCGGGATCTTTCACCAAAAGTCAGCGTAAGCTTTAACCATGGGGATGTTCAGTACCGGATCACCAAACAATTTCTGGACAGCAGTTTTGCCCGGCTCGAAAGAAAAGAAGACGGCGTTTACCGTCCCCTGGCCGAAGGAAGGCAGGCCGATGATCAGGTTCGAGAGTTGCTTTCCAAAAACCCTCCGGGCCGCGGCCTTTCCCAGGCCCGGAATTGGGGGCTGGCCCAGGTGCTGTGGGCGCCGCAGAGAGGGTTGGAGCTTATAGATCTGTCCGGCGATGTGGTTTCGGATATTCGGGCCGCACTTGGAATCCAGGTATCTGATAAAAGCTCAGGTCCTCTTGAACGAAAACTTTACGAAATCTATGATCGTTATTATACGCAACAGGGCCGCGTCAAATCCGGGAGGGGGGCACCGCCGATTATTACCTTGAATGAATCTCTCAATCAGGCCAAACAACGCCGAGGGGAAGCTTTTGAGATGCTGCAGCGTTGTGAAGAGATATCCAGAAAAGTGGAGGAACTGGGGGCGCGACATCGGCAGTTAAGCTTGGAGGCCGATGAGCTCACCCAGTCCGTGAAGAACACCCGTGCTCATGCCGACAAGTATCGCAGCCTTAAAACCGATTACAAAAGCCGAAAAAACGATATGGAAAAAAAAGAAGCACAGCATCGACAGTTGAAGCAGCACTTAGATCTGATCTGTTCCACCGAAAAAGAATTCAAGGAAAAGAAAGAAGAAATTACTCGACTTGAGGCCGAGATGCCTCTTAAACAAAAGGAGGTGCGAACGAGGGAAAAAGAGGCAGCCGAAGCAAAAAAGAGGTTGGACACGGTAAGAAAAGGTGACGATATCGCTGCAAAAGCTGAACTGGATGCTGATGCGGCACGGCAATACCTTGAGATCTCACAGCGGAGAAAGGAGCTTGACAGGCGTATTCGGAAAATCGAGGCGGCTGATAAAGATTTAAGAAAACAAAAAAAAGAGCGATCCGAATGGGTGGCGCCGGATCGTAAAACCTTAAACCGTATCCGGAAGGCAATCCAGGCAAGAGAAGAAGCCCGGCTTTTAATAGATTCGGCCATGATCAGCCTTGAGATCATTCCGGAAACCGATGGTATTCTGGATGTTCTCAGCGGGGAGAGCTCCGGCCAGATGCCTATTACCGCCGG